>NZ_JBEEAC010000020.1:0-130322 GCF_040120695.1 Plantactinospora sp. B6F1
CCCCAGGAGACCACGCCCACCGCCGCGACAGACGGCCCACCACCATGCCCAGAGCCCACCCACATCGATCAACAGTGATCAAGGCTGCCGGGCCGACGTGGCCAGCGCCAGGCGCGAATCATCGAGGTTAGCGGCGGGTGAGTCGGTCGTCGACGACAAGTGACGAGCCTCATCAAGCTTCCCGCGCGGGCCGTCGCGGCCGCAAGGTTGACCTGAAGTGCGGTTGAGGAGGTGTACTGGGCGGATGATCTTTGACGGACTGCGGGTCGTCGTCACCGGTGCCGGCCGGGACACCGGCCGTACCCTGGCACTGGCGTTCGCTGAGCGCGGCGCGCACGTGGTCGTCTCGGCCCGGGATCCGGCGGCGGCCGGCCGCACCGCGGACCTGATAGCCGGGGGCGGGGTCGGCACCGCCGAGGCGTTCGGCTGCGACCTGGCCGACCCGGATTCGGTGCGCGGGTTCGCGGCGGCCGTGGCCGAGCGGACCGACCGGATCGACGTCCTGGTCAACAATGGTGCCGGCTACCTGCACGGCATCGGACTGGACCACGCCTCCGACGAGGACATCGTGCACACGATCGCCGGTGCCGCCACCGGCACCGTGCTGCTCACCCGGCACCTGCTGCCGCTGCTGCGCGCCTCGGGCCGGCCTGAGATCGTCAACCTGGTCTCCGCCTGCGGCGAGGTCGGCCACCACCGCTCCCAGGCACACCCGGCCTTCTACGCGGCCAAGCACGCCCAGGCCGGGTTCGCCGGCATCATGTCGCACCGGCTGCGCGCCGAGGGGATCCGGGTGATCTCACTGTATCCACCGGACTTCGTGCAGGAGGACGGGGCGCGCGTGCAGGAGGACGGGGCGCGCGTGCAGGAGGACGGGGCGCGCGTGCAGGAGGACGGGGCGCGCGGGCAGGAGGACGGGGCGCGCGGGCAGGAGAGCGGGTCGGGTGGGCCGCTCACCGCGCGGTCGGTCGTGGAGTGCGTGCTGTTCGCGGTCGGGCAGCCCCGGGACTGCTTCATCCGGGAGTTCCACTTCGAGCAGGTTTGAGCGGGTACGGCCGCCCGGAGAGGGCCCGCTCGGGGTCGGCTCAGGGGGCGCTCGGACCGGCGGGCGGGTCCGGGGCGTAGAACCGCGTGGTGTTGGCGACCATTGCCGCCACGGCGTCCGGGTGCTCTCCGCCGGCCACCGTCGCCGCGCCCCACGCGTTGCTGCTCAGCGTCATGAACTCCCGGCCCTCCCGGGACTCGCTCCAGGCGTTCGGGTCGGTGATGGTCCCGCCGCCGAGGTAGAGGCCGAGACCGAGCAGGGAGAGGTCCCAGCCGACGCCGACGGCGCCGGGGCCGTACTCGGTCCACCGTTCCGGGTCGATCACCGCGACGTGTTCGAGTTCGAGGACGACCCGCTCGGCACCGTCACCGGGGGAGAGCCGCACCTCGACCTCGCTGAATCCGTCCTCGACCGGCTCGCCGAAGATCCAGGTCAGCCTGAACAGGCGGGGCGGCTCGCAGCGGATGATCTCGCCGCCCGCGTTCCCCTCGACCTGGTACCGGCCGCCGAGCTTGAACTCCCCGCTGACCGGCGCGAACCACCGGGGCAGCCGTTCGGGGTTGGTGACCGCGTCCCAGAGGTCGTCCACCGACGTGTCGTAGGTCCTGCGCAGCAGGACGGTCCGGCCCTCGCCGACCGGCGTCGCGGCGTGACCGACCGTTCGATGGATCGCGTTGATCTCGTCGACGATGTCCACCATCACTCCCTCAAGGCTGCCGCTGCGGAACGAACGGCAGCTTATCAGGCTTGACTTATATAAGTGCAACCGTGTGCGATATCGGTCCGGCTATCGCACCCCGATCACGAACTCGGTCGACCGGCTGGTGCCGCGATAGCTGACGGTGGCGGTGATGGTGGCGACCCCGGTCGCCTCGGCCCGGATGCCACCCGGCCCGTCCACCGAGACCACCTGCGGACGGTTGCTCTGGTACCGCACGGTCGCGCCGGCCGGCAGCGGCGTGCTGGCCCCCTCGGCGCGGTAGCCGTACCGGGTGTCGTCGGTCATCGCCACGGTCAGCTTCGGGGACAGTTCGGTTCCGGCGGGGACCAACGTCGGCGCGGTCGCGGTGACGACCGACAACGCCGGGCGCAGCGCACCCCGGACGGTCACCACCGCCCGCAGCCGGGGGTCGGCGTCCGCACTGGACCGGCCGGCCTGGAAGGCGTACGCGCCCGGGTCGACCACGTACCGGCCGGCGCGCTCGTCGAAGAAGGCGAGGTCGGCGACGGGTACCCGGAACTCCACCCGCCTGGTCTGCTTGGGACGCAGCGAGATCTTCTCGAAACCGGCCAGCCGCTTCGCCGGGCGTTCCCGGCTCGCCGGCGCGCCCGGGGTGGAGACGTAGAGCTGCACCACCTCGGCACCGGCCAGCCGGCCGGCGTTGGTGACGTCCACCCCGACCCGGACCGTGCCGTTCGGGTCCACCGTCCGGCGGTCCACCCGCAGCTTCGAGTAGCCGAACCCGCTGTACCCGAGACCGTGGCCGAACGGGTACGATACCTCCCCGTCGAAGTACATGTACGTCCGCCCGGGCCGCCCGTCGCCGCCCCGGATCGCGTAGTCGTCGATCGGCGGCAGCTGACCGGCGTCCCGGTACCAGGTGAACGGCAGGCGCCCGCTCGGGTTCCGCGCCCCGAGCAGTACGTCGGCCAGTGCCTCGCCCTTGCGCTGCCCGTTGTACGAACTCCACAGGATCGCCGGCACCGCCCGCTCGAACCCGGCCACGTCTACCTGCCCGGCCGTCTCCAGGTAGACGACGGTGTTCGGGTTCCGGGCCGCCACCTGGCTGATCAGGGACGCCTGCGCGCCCGGCAGCGCCAGCGTGGACCGGTCGACGTCCTCCCGGGAGTGCCGCTCGTCGGTGCCGGCGTACACGATCACCAGGTCGTAGTCGGCGGCGGCCGCCACCGAGGCCGGGTCCACCTCGGCCAGGCTGCCCGCGGTGACCCCGGGCAGGTGGTCGACGACCGCACCCGGGTTGATCCGCTGGATCGCCGCCCTGAGCCCCTGGTAGCCGTTGACCTCGTTGGCCTGCCCGGCCCCGGCCTGAATGCCGGAGTAGCCGCCGAGGTACATGCTCGGCGGGTTGGCGTAGTGCCCGAGCACCGCCACCCGGTAGGGCCCGGACGCCGGCACCCGCAGCGGCAGCAGCGCCGTCCGCCCCGGGCCGCCGGTCCGGGCCTTCGGCGCCTGGTTCTTCAGCAGCACGATGCTCTCCGCGCCGACCTCGCGGGCCATCGCGAGTCGGGCGGCGGTCTGGGTGACCGCGCCGTTGGCGTCGGAGTTCGTCCAGGTGCCGGGCGCGACCCGGGACCGGGCTGCGGTCACCCACGGTACGTCCTCCGGCCGGTCGAACTCGCCGAGCCGGATCCGGGTGGTCAGCAGCCGGACCAGCGAGGCGTCGACGTGCTCCTCGGTGTACCGGCCGTACGGGGTGTCGATGCCCCGGGCGACCGCCTTCGGGATGGTGTTGGCGTAGCTCCACTCGTCGTGGTGGCCCTGCTGGCAGTTCAGGTCCTCGCCTGCCGCGTTGGCCCAAGCGTGCCGCTCGACGTGGTCGAGCGGGGCCGGGTGGCCGGGCGGCTGCCAGCGGTGACCGTGTTGGATCTCGCGGATCGAGTCGCAGTCCGAGGTGAAGAAGCCGTCGAACCCGAAGGTCTGCCGGGCCAGCTCGTCCATCAGGTAGCCGCTGGCCGAGGTCGGTACCCCGTTGACCCGGTTGTACGAGGTCATGATGGACGCCGGTGAGCTGCGTTCGACCACCTGGCGGAACTGCGCGGTGTAGTACTCGCGCAGCGTCCGGTCGTCCATGTTCGCGGTGCCGCGCAGCCGGTCGAACTCGCTGTTGTTCGCGGCGTAGTGCTTGAGCGTGGTGCTGGTCTTCAGATATCCGCCGCCCTCCGGCAGCAGCCGGCCGTTCCGGTCCTTGCCCTCCATCCCGTTCACGAACTGCGCGGCGAGGGCGGCGGTGAGCAGCGGGTCCTCGCTGAACGCCTCGTCGTTGCGGCCCCAGCGCGGGTCGCGGGCCAGGTTGATGGTGGGGGAGTAGAAGTTCAGGTCCAGCCGGTTGTCCCGGACCACCTCGCGGGCCTCGTCCGAGATCAGGGTGGCCTCCCGGTGGACCAGGTCGGGGTTCCAGGTGGCGCCGAGCGACAGGTCGACCGGATAGGAGGTGGTGTTGACCAGGATCGGCGGGTTCGCGTTGTGCAGGGTGCCCTCCCGGGCGACGCCGTGCGCGGCCTCGTTCCACCAGCCGTAGGCGGCGATGCCGAGCCGGGGCAGCGCCGCCGACTGGCTGCTGATCATCTGGGCGGCCTTCTCCGGCAGCGTCATCCGGGAGACCAGGTCGACGGCCCGTTCCTCCGGCGAGTACGACCGGTCGAGGTAGATGGGCCGACTGTCGCCGCTGGTCCCGCTGGGGACCGCCGGCTCCGGCGCCTTCGTGCATCCGCTGCCGCTGAGCAGTACGACGGTGACCACCGTCGCCGTGAAGGCACGCGTCCGCATCCCGCCATCCCCTCCGCCGATCCGCTGGAACTACCGGCACCCCGTACGCTGCCAGCCGATGCCGGGCCTGCGCTACCGCCAGTCCAGAACCTCCACGGCGTCACCGACGCTGACCGTGCGAGCTTCGTCGGAAGGTCCGCCCGGTTCGGTCCGTACGGTCAACTGGAGACCGAAGAGGAGCTTCCGGCCGATGTTGCGCCGTGTGGCGAGCATCCGTAGCGGCTCCCGTCCCCGTTCTCCGGTCTCCTGGTCGATCGTCGAGATCAGACAGCGGCCACACTCGGCGGCGCCCTGGAACACCGCCCCGCCGATCCTGATCCACCGGCCGACCCACTCGCCCTCGGCCCACGGCGCGGCCCCGCTGACCACGACGTTGGGACGGAACTGGATCATCGGCAGCGGCCCTTCGGTGCTGCCCGACTCCAGCAGCCAGTCGTTGAACGAGTCCAGCGACGCGGTGTTGGCCAGCAGCAGCGGGGTGCCGTCGGCGAAGCTCAGCTCGGCGCCGACCTCGGCCGGAACCGCCCAGGGAACGAGGTTTCGGGTGGGGTCACCGAGCCAGACCAGCCGGGCGTCGCGCCCCAACAGACGGTGGAGCCAGTCGTCCGCCTCGGGGCCGGCGGCGCGGACCGGTGCGGGCGGCCGTCCCCGGTACACCCGGACCTGGATCGTCTCGCCGCCGGTCGGCTCGGCCACGTCGAGCGGGGTCAGCCCCGGTGCGTCCAGGGTCAGCCCGCCCGGCCGGGAAACCGCCCGCATCGTCACCAGCTCCCGGTGCTGGCGCTGGGTCAGACCGAGCCCGTGTTCGTCCACGATCAGCCAGCGTCGGTCGCCGTCCAGGCCCCACGGCTCGACCCGCGCCGTGTCGCGGTCCATCCGGCGGCACCCCTTCACCGGATACGTATGTATCGATGCGACTCGCATGCGGTCAGGATGGCACGACGCGGCGGGATGCCGGTACCCGTTCCGGCGGGCCGCGTTACCCGACGAGGAGAAGCACGCTGATCGTCAGCATCGCCACCGCGGTGGCGCCGTGGATGCCGTAGACGGCCGCCCTGGGTCCGTTGCTGCGCCGCACGATCAACGCGTCGCCCACGGGTATGCCGGTGGCGGCCAGCATGAACCAGCCCAGCAGCTGGGGTGACGCGCCGACCACCAGGATGAGGATGAAGAGCCCGCAGGCTGTGTCGCGTACGGCCTTGACGGTCAGCCACGCCCGGAAGCTGGGGCTCTCGGTCGGCGTGCCGGGGATGCCGAAACCGACCGCGGCCTGTGGAGCCCAGAAGGCCCGTGCGCCCATCAGGATGACGCCCACGCCGAGCAGGCCGGCGAACACGGTGGCGACGGTGGTGAGCACGGTTGCTTCCTCGGTGAGCATGGGTGCTTCCTCTCGGTGGGCGGCGGCGGCCGTGCTGCTAGCAGTGCTAGATGTCATGCCGACGATAGATGTACCTCCGGCAGAATGTCTAGCGTTGCTAGGATCACATCATGTCCGTCATCAGAGAGCGCCGTGAACGTGAACGCGCCCAGCGCCATCGGTTGATCATTACGGCGGCCCGTGAACTCGCCGAAGCCGAAGGCTGGGAGGCGGTGACGACGCGAAGGCTCGCCGAGCGCGTCGAGTACAGCCAGCCCGTGCTCTACAGCCACTTCGACGGCAAGGACGCCATCGTCCGCGCCGTCGCGATCGACGGCTTCGGCGAACTCGGCGCCCACCTGCGCCGGGCGCGACTGGCCAATCCCGAGCCGCCGCAGGCACTGCGCGCCGTCTGTCGCGCCTACCTGGAGTTCGCTACCGAGCGGCCGGCCCTCTACCAGGCCATGTTCGTCATGCCGACCGACGTGAAGTTCGCGCACGAGGAGACGCCAGCGCCGCTGCGCGCCGGCTTCGACGAATTCGTCAGCTGTCTCCGCCCGGACAACGCCCGGCGCGAACTGCTCGCCGAGCTGATCTGGAGCGCGTTGCACGGCATAGCCACCCTGTCGGGCAGCGGCCGCGTCCCCCGGGAGACTCAGGATGAGCGGCTCGAGCTTCTCGTCGCCCAGCTCGGCGACACCCCAAGCTGACCGCGCTGGCGATTGACTGAATGTTCGGTCAGCGCTACAGTACTGACTGAACATTCAGTTAGTGAGCGGAGGTCGTCTGTGGGGAGCGAGTCGGCAGATTCCCGTGGTGGGGCGGAGCGCATCCTGGACGCCGCGGTCAATCTCTTCGGCCGCGACGGGGTGAAGGGCACCAGCCTGAAGGCCATCGCCGCCGAGGCGGGCGTCTCCCAGGCGCTGGTGGTGCACCACTTCGGCTCCAAGGACGGCCTGCGGCGGGCGTGCGACCACCACGTGGCCAGCGTGACCCGGGCCAACAAGGAGGCGACCGTGGCGGAGGGTCCGCAGCTGGACCCGTTCCTCTCGCTCCGTCGGCTGGAGAAGAGCCGTCCGATACTGCGCTACCTGGCCCGCGCCCTGACCGAGGGCGGCGACCAGGCGCGCGAACTGATCGACGAGTTCGTCGCGGACGCCGAGGAGTACATGAGGAAGGCCGAGGAAGCCGGGTACGTCAAGCCGAGCCGGACCCCGCGGGAGCGGACCGTTGTCCTGGTGCTCTGGTCGATGGGCGCGCTGGCGATGCACGAGCACGTGTACCGGCTGCTGGGGGTGGACTTCCTCGCCGAGGACGCACCGCCGCAGAGCCTGGCCCCCTACGCGCGACCGATGGTCGAACTCTTCACCCAGGGACTGATGGTGGAAGGGGCGTTCGACCGGATGGCCGACATGTTCGACCTGCCCGAGTCGATCCCCGCCGACATCGCCCGCGGCGATCATCCGACACCACCCACAGGTGAGCGAAGGAGTGACGATTCAGATGCGTGATGCGCCAGTGATCTCCGCCCAGGGCCTGGTCAAGACCTTCGGCAGCACCCGCGCCCTGGACGGCCTCGATCTGCAGGTGACCCAGGGCGAGGTACACGGCTTCCTCGGTCCCAACGGCGCCGGGAAGTCGACGACCATGCGCGTGCTGCTGGGCCTGCTGCGGGCGGACGGCGGCACCGTCCGGATGTTGGGCGGCGACCCGTGGCGCGACGCGGTGGAGCTGCACCGGCGGCTCGCGTACGTGCCCGGCGACGTCGAGCTGTGGCCGAACATGACCGGCGGTGAGGCCATCGACCTGTTCGCCCGGCTCCGCGGGACGCTGGACCGGAAGCGACGCGCCGAGCTCTGCGAGCGGTTCGATCTGGACCCGACCAAGAAGGCCCGCACCTACTCCAAGGGCAACCGGCAGAAGGTCGCGCTGATCTCGGCGTTGATCTCCGACGTCGACCTGCTCCTGCTCGACGAGCCAACGGCGGGCCTGGACCCGCTGATGGAGGTCGTCTTCCAGCAAGCGATCGCCGAGGCGAAGGCGGCGGGCCGGACGGTGCTGCTCTCCAGCCACATCCTGGCCCAGGTCGAGGTGTTGGCCGACCGCATCTCGATCATCCGAGCGGGCCGGATCGTGGAGACCGGCAGCCTGTCGGAGCTACGGCACATGACCCGGACCACGGTGGTCGCCGAGACCGACCGGCCAGCCGACGAGCTCGGCCGGGTCGACGGCGTACACCACCTGGTTGTCGAGGACGGCCAGGTCCGGTTCCTGGTCGACGGCGACCGCGTCGACCAGGTAGTGCGGGCCCTGGCTCCGCTGGGCGTTCGGTCCCTGGTCGCGCACCCGCCGACGCTGGAACAGCTGCTGATGCGGCACTACGGCGACGACCTCCACCAGGCGGCCGCGAACGGTCGGGAGGTGCTGCGGTGACCACGATCGCCACCACGGTTCCGCGACGCGGGTCCGGCGGTCCGGAGTCCCTGGCGGGCGTCGGCACGCTGGTCAGGTTCCTGCTGAGGCGGGACCGGATCAAGCTCCCGGCCTGGGTCGCGGGCCTGGGTCTGTACGTCGTTTACATCGGTGCCGCGCTGCCCCAGCTCGCGCCGACCGAGGACGACCTCGCCTCGCTGGTGACGCTTTTCACCGAACCGGTCGGCCGGATGTTCACCGGGCCCGCCTTCGGCATGGACAACCCGACCTACGACCGGTTCTTCGCCGCCGGCTACGCGCCCTACCTGTTCCTGCTGGCCGCCTTGATGAACATCATGCTGGTCACCCGGCACACCCGGGTCGAGGAGCAGACCGGTCGGGCCGAGCTGGTACGCGCCAACGTCACCGGCCGGCACGCCGCGCTCACGGCCTGCCTGATCGTCGCTGCGCTCACCAACGCGCTGGCCGGTGTGGTCGTGGCGGGCCTGGCGATCGGTGCCGGCTTCGCTCCGACCGGATCGGCGCTGATCGGGCTGGGTACCGGCCTGACCGGGATGGCCTTCGCCGGGATCACCGCGGTGACCGTACAGCTCAGCGAGTACTCACGCACCGCCGCCGGGATGGCCGGCGCCGTCCTGGGCGCGAGCTTCGTGGCCCGGGCCCTCGGCGACATGGCCGCGGTGGGCGGCAGTGCGCTCTCCTGGGTCTCACCGCTCGGCTGGGCGTCCCAGACCGCTTCCTACGTCCACGACCGCTGGTGGCCCCTGCTGCCGCCGGTCGCACTCGCGGTGCTGGCGACCGCTGCGGCGTACCTCCTGCAGGGCAGGCGTGACTTCGGCGCCAGCCTGATCGCCGCCCGTCCTGGCCCCGCCGAGGCGCGGCCGTCGCTCGGCACACCCTGGGGGCTCGCCGTCCGGCTGCAGCGTGGCGGGTTCCTCGGCTGGGGCGCCGGCATCCTCCTGCTGGGAGTCGTCGACGGTGCCTTCACCCAGGCGCTGCTGGACGCCGGCGACGAGATGCCGGACGCGATGTGGGACCTGCTCGGCACCGAGGGCCTGCTCGACGGGTACGCCGCCTTCCTCGGCTCCTTCGTCAGCGTCCTGATCGCTGCCTACGCGGTCTTCGCGATGCAGACGCTGCGCACCGAGGAGAATCGCGGGCGCACCGACGCCGTGCTCGCCACCCCCCTCGGCCGGACCGCCTGGCTCGGCTCCCACACCGCAACCGTGGCGATCGGTGCCACGCTGATCTGCCTGGTCACCGGGCTCGGCACCGGCATCGCCGCGGCCGGGGTCACCGGCGACTGGGCCATCGTCGGTGACGTGCTCGCCGCGCACCTGGGCTTCCTGCCCGCGATCCTCCTGGTGCTCGCGGTCTGCGCCGCCCTGTACGGCTGGGCCCCGCGGCTCCTGGCTCCCCTGGGCTGGACCCTGGTGGTCCTGGCCGCCGTCGTCACCTTCTTCGGCGACCTGCTCGACCTGCCCGACTGGCTCGCCTCGCTGTCGCCCTTCAACCACCTGGCCCGGCTTCCCCTGGAGGAGTTCGCCATCACGCCCGTCCTGCTCCTCACCGCCGTGGCGGCGGCAGCGACCGCCCTGGGCCTGGTCGGTTTCCGACGACGCCAGGTCCACGTGGTATGACCTGGCTCCCGCGCGAACCGGGTTCATCCACTCGCCGCCGCCGTCAGCGAGATGTTCCAGAAGTCGGCGTAGCGGCCGCCGCGGCGCAGCAGTTCGTCGTGGCTGCCCTCCGCCACGATCCGGCCTCCGTCGAGGAAGACGACCCGGTCGGCGCGCCGGACCGTGCGCATCCGATGCGCCACCATCACCACCGTCCGGCCCGCCATCAGGCGCTCGATACCCTCGTGGACCGCCGCCTCGTTCATCGGGTCCAGTGCGGAGGTCACCTCGTCCAACAGCACGATGGGCGCATCCTTCAGCAGCGCTCGCGCGATCGAGACACGCTGGCGCTCACCGCCCGACAGCAGTGCGCCGCCCTCGCCGACATTCGTCGCCCATCCGCCGGGCAGCCGCTCGATCACGTCGTCCAGCTGCGCCGCGGTCGCCGCCGAGCGCACCTCGGCATCGGTCGCGTCGGGCCGGCCCAGACGCACGTTCTCCTCGATCGTGCCGTCGAAGAGGTAGACGTCCTGGAACACGATGGCGAACTGCGCCATCAACGTCTCGGTGTCGATCGCGCGCACGTCCACACCCCCCACCCGCACCGCGCCCGCGTCCACGTCGTGGAACCGCGCGAGCAACCGGAGCAGGGTGCTCTTACCGGCACCCGACGGTCCGACGACGGCGAGCCGTTGCCCCTCTGGCACGCGCAACGACACGTCGTCGATCACCGTGCGGTCGCCGTGCCGAAAGGCGACGGAGTCGAACTCCAGGTCATGACGTTCCGGCTGGATCGGCTCGCGCGGTTCGGGCAGCGGCTCGGTGCGCAACACCGTGTCGAGTCTCGCCAACTCGGCGCGTGCGCCGCGGAGTTTGCCACCGAACTCCGCCAGCGACAGCAGCGGATCCGCGCAGCGGGCGGCCAGCACCAGGATCGTCAGGACCTCCGCCGCGCTGATCCTTCCGCCGAGCGTGAGGTAGGCGCCCAGGACCAGCAACGCGGTGAACATCGCCTGCACGGTGAGCGTCAGGCCCACCGCGCCGGGCAGCGCCGCCAGGGTGGAACGGCGGGAGGCGCGGTGGACCTCCCGCAACGAGTCGTCGAGCAACCGGAAGCGTTCGACGGTCCGGCCACCGGCGCGCAGCACGGGCTGGGCCTGGAGATAGTCGATGACCCGCGCGGCGGCCCGCTGGTCGCGTTCGGCGCTTCGCGCGTTGCTGGCGGCCATCGCCCGTCCGGCCCACACCTGGATCGTCGCGACGATCGGTGCGACCACCAACGCCGCCAGCCCCAGCTGCCAGTTGAAGGCAAGCATCACCACGACGATCGTCAGGGGAGTCACGCAGGCGGAGATGAACGGTGCCAGCAGGTGTGCCGCCACGCCCATCGCCTGGAGGAGGCCGCGGCTGGCCATCACCGACACCTCCCCGACCCGCCCGGCGCTGTACCAGCCGATGGGCAGTCGGGCCAGATGGTCGCCGAGCCGGTGGTACATGGCCCGCAACATCGCGGTTCCGACGCGCATACCGGACAGGTCGCTGCAATAGCGCAGCACCGCGTAGACCGCGACCGCGGCCCCGAACGCGATCAACCAGGGCCAGGCATCGGCGGGATCGCTCCCGAACAGGGCCCGTAGCACGGGAACCAGCAGCGCGTAGGAGAGTCCCTCGACGATCGCGGTCGTCGTCATCAGCGCTACCGTGCGACGCATCGGCTTCGCGTACTCGTGTCCCAACACGCGCAGCAGCATTCGGATCATCGGGGCTCGCCTCCTTGCCGTACGCCACCGTGGACCTCGGCCCGGTCGGCGATCGCCGACCGGTGGGATCGCCAGAGGGCGGCGAATCTCCCATCCTGGGCCAGCAGGTCGGCGGGCCTGCCGCGTTCGACGATCGACCCGTTCTCCAGCACCGCGACGGCGTCGGCGTCGGCGATCGTCTCCAGTCGATGGGCGATGACCAGGATCGTCCGATCACCCGCCAGCGTCGCCAGGGCCCGGCGTACCGCCTGTTCGGTCTGCGGGTCGGCGAAGGAGGTCGCCTCGTCGAGCACCAGGACGGGCGTGTCGGCGAGCAGCGCGCGGGCGAGCGAGATCCGCTGCGCCTCGCCGCCCGACAGTCCGGCGCCGTCTCCGATGACCGTCTCGTAGCCGTGCGGCAGTTCGAGGATGCGGTCGTGGATGTTCGCCAGACGGGCGGCGCGAACCACGGCGTCGCGGTCGGCGTGCGGTGCGGCCAGGGCGATGTTGTCCGCGACCGACGCGTGCAGCAGGCGTACGTCCTGGAAGACGAAGGAGACCAACCGGTGGAGCTGCCGGCTGCCGAGTTCCCGCAGATCGACGCCGCCGAGCAGGACCGATCCGTGGGTCGGGTCGAAGAACCGGGGCAACAGCTGGACCAGCGTGGACTTTCCGCTTCCCGACGGTCCGACGACGGCGGTGACCGTACCCGGCTCGAGCACCAGGTCGATCCCGCGCAGCACCTCGTGATCAGTTTCCTGATCGGTGCCCTGGTCGGCGCCGTAGCCGAATCGGACGGCACGCAGCTCCACCCGGTGACCCCGCGGTGCGACCGGATGCGCGGGCTCCGGTAGCGACGGCACCTGGAGGATGTCCCGGATCCGGCCGATCGCCCGTCGGCCGGCCTGGATGTCGTCGAAGCCGTGTCCGAGGGCCGCCACCGGGGCGGTCAGGCCCAGGCCGAGCAGCAGGAAGGGCAGCAGGTCGGCCGGGGCCAGGGCGGCATCCTCGCCGCCGGTGGTGATCAGAGTGGTGCCGCCGATCAGCACGACCAGCAGCACGAACGGCGGTGACAGCGCCAGCTGCATGCCGGCGGCGATCCACGAGATGCCGCGTACCCACCGGACGAAGACGTCGACGAAATCGTCCGCGGCCGTCCGGAACCTGCGGTGGGCGCGCCCGGAGCCGCCGAACGCCTTGACCACCGAGATGCCCTGCACGAACTCGACCACGGAGCTCGCGATCCGTCCCATGGCCCCGTCGAACTCCTGCTGCTCGCGCAGCCGGGTCGGGGTCATCATCGCCGGTACCAGCGCCACCGCCAGGACCACCGGGATCAGGGTGATCAGCGTGAGCCGCCAGTCGACGGTGCAGAGGTAGCTCAGCGACACCAGTGGCACCACGAACGCGGAGACGAGTTCGCCGGGGGCGTGGGCGATGACCGGGTGTACGGCACTCACGTCCTCGCCCACCACCTTCGCCAGCTCGCCGGTCCGGCGCCGGGAGAACCAGCCGATCGGCACGCGCCCCAGCCGCGCGGCCAGCTGCCGGCGGAACGTCAGCTGCACCCGGCCGTCGAGAAGATGCCCGAGCGCGGACGACGCTGCGGTGCACGGCAGCCGCACGAACAGGCCGACCGCGCCCGCGATGACGACGGTCCAGACATGGCCGTGATCGGTCGGGCCGGGCGACAGCAGGGTACGACCCAGTTCCACGACCGCCAGCAGCGGCGCCAGGCCCGCGACGGCGCCGACGACCTGGAGGACGACCACGGCCGCGAAACCCCGAAGATGCGGGCGCAGCAGTCGTACCAGGCTTCCTCCCGCCGCGACCTCGGCATCCGGTGGTGGCGGTGGCGTGGACTGTTTCCTCGTTCCGACGGCGACTGTGGTGGTCATCGCTCTGCTGCCCCCGTTCAGATCAGCGACTCGGTGACGTTTCCGATCAGCGGCTCGGTGACGGCGTCGGACTCGCCGCAGGTTGATTACGCTACCGGTAGTAGCGTAATCGGCAGGATAGCCTATCCAGGTGCGGGCATCCACCTCCTCGGCGGCCGGGCGTCCCCGCTCGGACCTGAACGCGACGGTCTTCGCCGCCACGTTGCGCTCGGTGCACGAGCTGGGTTACGCGGGCGCGACGATGGACCGGATCGCGGTGGCGGCGGGGGTCGCGAAGACGACGCTCTACCGCCGATGGCCCTCGAAGGGTGCGTTGATCATCGACTGCCTCATCGACGCGTTCGGCCGGATACCGTTCGAGGGCGTCGATCGTGACGAGGTGCTGTCCTCGGGCATCCGGTGGCTCGCTGACAAGATCGGGGAACCCGGGGTGGGTGCGGCGCTCGCGGGCGTGTTCAGCGACGCCGTGAACGATCCGGCCCTGCGTGCGATCCTCGCCTCCCGGCTGCAGGCGCCGTACCGGCTCGCGCTCCAGGCCGAGTTGGGTGAGCCGCCGCACCGGATCCGGCTCCTCATGGACGTCGTCACCGGAACGCTCATCCACCGGATGGGCATGACCGGCGAGCCGATGGCCGACGCCGACGTCGCCGCACTGATCGAGATGGTTTTGCGCACATTTCGCTGACTGTCCCCATCCGGTCCGGATCTGCCGTCGCGGCCGACCCGCGGTCACCGACGTAGACTTTCTGTTCGGGCGTCGTTGACCGTCCGCACGGGCACCCGGACGTTCACCGGCCGGGAGCACAGCGGTGGCGCGGCGGGGGTAGGCTCGGCGCCGCGCGGTCGCTGACGCCCGCCAACGACGTCCCGGTGTGACGACCCGCCGGTCACCCACCAGCCGCGTGACGTTGGTCAAGACTTCGGCATCCCGAGGGTCCGGCGGGCCGATCCGAGAGAGAGACTAGCCTGATGGCCGTGACGCGCCGCGCGAAGATCGTCTGCACCCTTGGTCCCGCGACCTCCTCACCGGAGCGCATCCGCGGACTCGTCGAGGCGGGCATGGACGTAGCCCGGCTCAACTTCAGCCACGGCAGCCATGCCGACCACGAGCAGGTCTACCACCTGGTCCGCGAGGCTGCCCGGACCACGGGGCGGGCCGTTGCCGTCCTCGCCGACCTGCAGGGTCCGAAGATCCGGCTCGGCCGGTTCGCCGACGGCCCGCACGAGTGGCGCACCGGCGACTCCGTGGTGATCACCGGGGACGCCGTCCTCGGCACCCGGGAGCGGGTCTCCTGCACCTACGACAAGCTGCCGGCCGAGGTGAAGCCCGGCGACCGGCTGCTGATCGACGACGGCCGAGTCGCCGTCGAGGTCAGCGACGTGCAGGGCAACGACATCCGGGTGCTGGTCACCGAGGGTGGTGTCGTCTCCAACAACAAGGGCGTCTCGCTGCCGAACGTCGCGGTCAGCGTGCCGGCGATGTCGGACAAGGACACCGAGGACCTGCGCTTCGCGCTCCGGCTCGGCGTCGACATGGTGGCGATGTCCTTCGTCCGCTCGCCCGACGACATCAAGCTGGCGCACAACATCATGCACGAGGTCGGGGTGCACCGGCCGGTGATGGCGAAGGTGGAGAAGCCCGAGGCGGTCACCCACCTGGAGGCGATCGTCAACGCCTTCGACGGCATCATGGTGGCCCGGGGCGACCTCGGTGTGGAGCTGCCGCTCGACCAGGTGCCGCTGGTGCAGAAGCGGGCGGTGCAGCTCTGCCGCGAGAACGCCAAGCCGGTCATCGTGGCCACCCAGATGCTCGACTCCATGATCGAGAATTCCCGGCCGACCCGCGCCGAGGCGTCCGACGTCGCCAACGCGGTGCTGGACGGCGCGGACGCGGTGATGCTCTCCGGCGAGACCAGCGTCGGGAAGTACCCGGTGCTCACGGTCAGCACGATGGCCAAGATCGTGACGACCACCGAGTCCGGATCGATCGGGGTGCCCCGGCTCCAGCACGACCCGCGTACCCACGGTGGGGCGCTGACCGTCGCCGCCTCGCAGATCGCCAAGGCGATCGGGGCGAAGGCGCTGGTCGCGTTCTCGCAGACCGGTGACACCGTACGGCGGCTCTCCCGGCTGCACTGCGACCTGCCGCTGCTCGCCTTCACCCCGGTGCCCGAGGTCCGCGACCTGCTCGCACTCTCCTGGGGCGTGCAGACCTTCCTGATGCCGTTCGTGCAGCACACCGACGACATGTTCCGGCAGGTCGACCAGGCGCTGATCGGGCTCAGCCACGCCAACCCGGGCGACTACGTGGTGATCGTCGCCGGTACCCCGTCCGGCACCCCGGGCTCCACCAACACGCTGCGGGTGCACCAGCTCGGCTCGCTGGTGGACCCGACGACGGTGGCGCGGACCGGGCAGTGAGTTCGGAGAGGCCCGGCGACGGTGGGCCGGACCGGGCGGTGGGTTCGGACGGCCCCGGCGAGGTGGTTGTCGGGCAGGCGGCGGTCGACCAGCTGCTGGACGTACTCGATCTCCGGCAGCTCGACGAGATGACCTTCCGGGGGATGAGCCCTCCGGTCGGCCCGCAACGGGTCTACGGTGGCCAGGTCGCCGGCCAGGCCCTGGTCGCGGCCGGCCGGACGGTCGACCCGGCCCGGTTCGTGCACTCCCTGCACGGCTACTTCGTCCGGCCCGGCGACCCGGTCGAACCGATCGAGTACCAGGTGGAGAACGTCCGGGACGGCCGTTCCTTCTCGGTACGCCGTTCGGTCGCGCTCCAGCACGACAAGCCGATCTTCTTCATGTCGGCCTCCTTCCACCACGCCGAGGAGGGGCTCGACCACCACGCCCCGGCGCCGGTCGACGTGCCGGCACCGGAGACGTTGCCGACCATGGCCGACCGGCTGGCCCGCTATCCGGAACGGCTCGGCATCTGGGCGATGATCCCGCGCCCGATCGACGTCCGGTACGTCGGCGAGCCCGGCTGGGTACGCCCCGGCGACCGTCCCGCCGACCCGCACCAGCGGGTCTGGATGCGGATCGACGGCAAGCTGCCGGACGATCCGCTGCTGCACGCCTGCGCGCTCACCTACGCCTCCGACCTGACCCTGCTCGACTCGGTCCTCTCGGTGCACGGCGAGGTGTGGGGGCCCGGCGGCCTGGTCGGGGCCAGCCTCGACCACGCGCTCTGGTTCCACCGCCGGTTCCGGGCCGACGAATGGTTCCTCTACGACTGCTGGAGCCCGTCCGCCTCCGGTGGCCGGGGGCTCGCCACCGGCCGGATGTTCACCGTCGACGGCCGGCAGATCGCCAGCGCGGTACAGGAGGGGCTGCTCCGCCGGGTCGGCGCCTGACCCGGCCGGCTAACCTTTCCGGCATGCGTCTCTCCGCCCGGGTCGACTACGCGCTGCGTGCCGTTGCCGAGATCGCCGCACGCGCGGAGGAGAGTGGGCCGGACCCGCGCCCGGCAGCCGCTGCCCGGTCCCGCCCCGCCGGCCGGGTCGCCGGCGATGCCGAGGTCGGGTCGGGCCGGCGTCCGGCGCCGTTGACCGCCGAGCAGATCGCCCGGGTGCAGAACATTCCGCCGAAGTTCCTGGAGAGCATCCTGCTGCAACTGCGCCGGGGTGGCATCGTGCACGCCCAGCGTGGCCCCGAGGGCGGCTACTGGCTGGCCCGTCCGGCGGCGGAGATCTCGCTCGCCGCGATCATCCGGGTGATCGACGGCCCGCTGGCCAACGTCCGGGGACAGCGCCCGGAGGAACTCGGCTACTCGGGCGCGGCGCGGGCCCTCCAGGAGGTCTGGATCGCACTGCGGGCCAGCGAGCGGCAGATCCTGGAACTGGTGACCATCGCCGACGTGGCCAACGGCAAGCTGCCGGAGCGGGTCCGCGACCTCGCCGCAGACCCGGCCGCCTGGGTCTGACCGCTCCCCGGGACGCCTCGCCGGCCGCCGTCGATGCCGGCGCGCGAGATAATGGCTTGAGTCTCCAGTCGCTGGAAGGTTGATGCTCTGGCTGTGAACGACCGCACCGAGCTGTTCACGATCGGACAGCTCGCCCGACGTACCGGACTGCCGGTGCGGACCATCCGCTTCTGGTCGGACATCGACGTCATCCCGCCGACCGGCCGGTCCGCGAGTGGCTACCGGTTGTACGACACCGAGGCGGTGGCCCGGCTGGAACTGGTCCGGACCCTGCGCGAACTCGGGCTCGACCTCGGGACGGTGCAGCGGATCCTGGCCCGGCAGAGCGCGCTGGCCGACGTGGCCCGGGCGCACGTACGCGCCCTGGACACCGAGATCCGTTCGCTCCAGTTGCGCCGGGCGGTGCTGCGGTCGGTCGCCCGACGGAACAGCACGACCGAGGAGATGAGAGTGATGAACAGACTGGCCCGGCTCTCCGCGCAGGAGCGGCAGCGGATGATCGACGAATTCGTGGACCGTACCTTCGCCGGCGTCGACCCGTACGAGCCAGGGGCGAGGATCGCCGAGGCGATGCGGCAGATGCCGGCCGAGCTGCCCGACGATCCGACCCCGGAGCAGGTGGACGCCTGGCTCGAACTCGCCGAACTCGTCACGGATCCGGAGTTCGCGCAGCGGGTCCGGCAGATGGCGGTGGCCGGCGGCCAGCCGACCGCCGACCGGGGCGGGCCGCCGCCGTACGACCACGCGGTGGTGATCGAGCAGGCCGGCCGGGCGCTGGCGGACGGGATCGCCCCGGACTCCGCCGAGGGTCGGGCGATCCTGGATCAGATCATCGGTCCGGGCGTCGCCGCCGACGAGCGGGTGCGGCTCGCCGACGAGGTGGCGACCTTCACCGACCGACGTGTCGAGCGGTACTGGGAGTTGCTGGGCGTGCTCAACGACCGGCCGCCGTTCCCGCCCCGGGTACCGATGTTCGAGTGGTTCATCGCCGCGCTGCGCGGCTGAGCGGTGAGCAGGGGCCCTCGCTCATCGCTTTCTGCTGTTGCGGGGGCCCTTCCTAACGCCGCAGGGCGGTGGCGGTGCGGGTGATCAACTGCCAGGTCTGCGCCACGTGCTCCTCCCGGGTGTACGGCGAACCGGGCACCAGCCGCAGCGTGTAGCGCCCGGCCACCCGGGTGTGCGTCAGGTACGCCCGGCCGGTCGCGTTGACCCGGGCCAGCAGTTCGGCGTTCGCCGCGTCGTCGGCATCGTCGTTCCCGGTGGACAGTAACCGGAAGCAGACCAGCGCGAACGGACCCGGCGCGACCAGTTCGAAGCGCCGGTCGGCCCGGACCCGGTCGGCGAACCGGTTGCCGAGCCCGATCGTGGCCCGGATGTGTGCGCGCAGCCCCTCGGCGCCGTACCAGCGGAGCACGAACCAGAGCTTCAGGGCCCGGAACCGCCGCCCCAGCGGTACCTGCCAGTCGCGGTAGTCGAGCACCTCGCCGGACTCGGTCGCCGCATTGCGCAGGTACTCCGGCAGCACGGTCAGCGCCTCGACCAGCTCCGCCCGGTCCGCCACCCAGAACGCGTCGCAGTCGAAGCCGGTGAGCAGCCACTTGTGCGGGTCGAAGCAGTACGAGTCGGCGTACTCCAGTCCGGCGTGCGTGTGCCGAAGTTCCGGGCAGACCGCGGCGGCTCCGGCGTACGCGGCGTCGACGTGCAGCCACAGGCCGTACTCCCGGCACAGCTCGCCGATCGCCGGGATCGGGTCGACCGCGTTGGTGGAGGTGGTGCCGATCGTCGCCACCACCGCCGCCGGGACCAGTCCGGCGGCCAGGTCGGCCTCGACGGCGGTACGCAGCGCCGCCGGATCCATCGCCAGGGTCTCCGGATCGACCGCGACGGTACGCAGTCCCGCGTCGCCGAGGCCGGCGATCCGGACCGCCTTCTCGATCGCCGAGTGCCCCTGGGTCGAGGTGTAGATCCGGTACGCCCGCTCCACCCCGTGTCCCCGCCACCGCCCGGCGGCGGCCCGGTGCAGTGCGGCCAGCACGGCGATCAGGATCGCCGAGGAGGCCGAGTCCTGGATCACCCCACCGCCGGAGCCGCTGGACCGGAACCTCGCCGGCAGGTCGAGCAGTTCGGCCAGCCAGTCCAGCACCACCGTCTCGACCTCGGTGCAGGCCGGGCCGGTGGACCAGAGCATGCCCTGCACGCCGAGGCCGGCGCAGACCAGGTCGCCCAGCACACTGGGCCCGGAGGTGTTCGCCGGGAAGTAGCCGAAGAACCGGGGATGCTGCCAGTGGGTGAGACCGGGGGTGATCACGGTCTCCAGGTCGGCGAGCAGCCGGTCGAACGGCTCACCCCGCTCGGGCGGGCCGGCCGGCAGCCGGGCGGCGACGCTGCCGGGCGGATCGGCGGAGGTCACCGGCCGCCGGTCCAGCGTGCTCCAGTAGTCGGCGATCCAGTCGACGACCTGGTGCCCGTGTCGCCGGAACTCGTCCGGGGTCATGTGGTGGTTGGCCATGGCCCCGAGTCGACCAGTCCGGCCGTCGCCGATCAAGAACCGGCCGTCGGTCGATCAACCGATGAAGACGATCGACCCGGCGACCGCAACCCGGCCGTCGGCCGATCAAGCAGCCGAGTCGACCAGCCCGGAGCCGGCGGTGTGCGGTCAGGAGGCGGGCGAGCCGGCGCGTACCCACCGGGGCTTGGCGGGTGCGGTCGCGGTGCTGGCCCGTACGGTCAGCCGGGGTGGCAGCAGGGTGCTCTGCGGGACCGGCTTCTCCGCCAGCTTGCACATCAGCAGCGACACCGCCTGCCGGCCCACCTCCTCGGCCGGGATCAGCACCGAGGTCAACGCCGGGCTCGCCCGTTCGGCGACCTCGTCCGGGCAGATCGCCACCACCGAGACGTCCTGCGGCACCCGCCGGCCGAGCGCCGGCAGCGCGGCCAGCACCTGGCCGACCGCCGCCTCGTTGTGCACCACCAGCGCCGACAGGTCCGGCCGGCGGGCCAGCAGCCCGGCCAGCTCCCGGACGACCGCCTCGAAGTTCTCCTCACACGACTGGGCGGTCGCCGCGATCCCGAGCCGCTGTGCCGTTTCGGTGAATCCGGCCCGGGTGCGGTGGGCGAAACCGGTGTCCCGGTCGTAGACGACCGCCGGGGCGCCGAGCAGCGCGACCGTGCGGTGGCCGAGCCCGGCCAGGTGCTCCACACACGCCGCCCCGGCCCGGTAGAAGTCCAGGTCCACGCAGGTGAGTCCGGACGGGTCGGCCGGAAAGCCGATCAGCACGCTGGGGCGTTCGAGGTCGCGCAGCACCGGCACCCGGGCGTCGTGCATCTCGACGTCCATCAGCACGATGCCGTCGACCATCGCGCTGGCGGCGATCCGGCGCAGTCCGGCCGGACCCTCGTCGGCGGTCATCAGCAGTACGTCGTGGTCGAACTGCCGGGCGGTGGTGACCACGGCGGTGGCGAACTGCATCAGTACCGGCAGGTGCATGCCGGAGCGCAGCGGCAGCACCAGGGCGATCACGTTGGCCCGCTTGCTGGCCAGCGCCCGGGCCCCGGCGTTCGGGTGGTAGCCGAGGCTGCGCACGCTGGCCAGTACCCGGGCCCGGGTCGACGCCGAGATGGCGCGCTTGCCGCTGAGCACGTACGACACGGTGCTGACCGCGACACCGGCGTGCCGGGCCACGTCGGCGATGGTCACCATGTCCGCCCGCTTGCCGAGGCCTGCCGGGGACGGTTGGGGCGTCGGTCGCGAGGTGGGACGCGACGATTCGGCCACTAGACGCCTCCAGTTCCCGTCCCGGCACGGTCGCCGTCCGGGCTGGCCAGGAAGGTCAACCAGCTCACCGTGGCGCCGGGGGTGTCGAAGATCAGGTAGAGGTCCCGTAGCCCGGTCGCCTCGCCGTGCCAGTGGCCGGTCACCTCGCGGGCGGTGGCGGCCGGCGGGATGGTGAGCGTGCCGGCGACCGGGCCCCGGACCGGGTCGTCCAGCCGGAGCACCAGCCGGGCCCCGTCCGGCAGCGGCCGCTGCCCACCGACCCGGGCGGCGACGCCGCGTATCCCGGTGCCGAAGTCGACCCGGGAGAACCGGATCCAGCCGCCGGCCTCCCGGGCGACCACGGCGGCACCGTCCGGGCCGTCGGGCAGCGGCTCGGTGCCGGCGTACTCGTCGTGGTCGACCCCCCGGAGTGGACCGGCCAGCGGGTCCCGGGGGCGTACCGGCTCGCCGCGCACGGCCAGGGTGGCGGTCAGTACCAGGTCGGCACTGGACCGGCCGACCGCGATGGTGTGCCGGGCCTCCTCCACCACGTACCGGCCCCGGGTCACGTCCCAGTGTGCCAACTCGGCGGCGCGCAGTCGGAGCCGTACCGTGGTCCGCTCGCCCGGCGCCAGGCTCACCCGGGCGAAGCCGCGAAGCTGGCGCAGCGGTTGCTTCACCCGGGACCGCCGCTGCCGGGTGTAGAGCTGGACCACCTCGTCGCCCGGTCGCGAACCGACGTTGGCCACCCGCACGCTGACCTCGATCTCTCCGGCCGCGTCCACCTCGTCCGCGCTCAGCCGCAGGTCAGAGTAGGCGAACTCGGCGTAGCTCAGCCCGTGGCCGAACGGGTAGAGCGGATTGCCCCGATGGTAGAGGTACGTGGTGTCGGTGGCTATCACGTCGTAGTCGAACAGGTCGGGCAGCTCGGCCGCGTCGCGGTACCAGGTCTGGGTCAACCGGCCACCGGGGTCGGCGTCCCCGGCGAGTACGGCCGCCAGCGCGGCGCCGTACTCCTGGCCGCCGTGCGCGGACCAGAGGATCGCCGGCAGGTGCTGGTCGGCCCAGCCCAGCGCGTACGGATAGCTGCTGCTGACCACCAGCACGGTACGCGGGTTGGCCGCGTACACCGCCCGGAGCAGTGCTTCCTGTGCGCTCGGCAGCGCCAGGTCGGCCCGGTCCTCGGTCTCCCGGCCGCAGACCATCGGGTGGTTGCCGAGTACCACCACGGCGACGTCGGCGTCCCGGGCCAGCGCCGCCGCCTCGGCCGTACCGTCGGCGACCAGCTCGACGGTGAAGCCGGTGCCGTCGGCGGGGTCGGCCGCGTCGGCCCGGAGCACGCCGTCCGGGGCGACGGTGACGTACCGGTCGCTGGCGAGGTGGTGCAGCACGCGGTCACCGGTCGGACGGTCGACGAACCGGAACGTCTCCCGGACCACCCAGCCACCCGGGCCGGGCCGGTCGTTGACCAGCAGGCCGTCCTCGTCCGCACCGATGTGCCGGCCGTTGGCCAGGCACCGCAAGGCGATGACGTCCTGACCCCAGTCGAAGACCTCCAACCAGCCGTCCGGCGGAACCGCCGTGGTCGCCGCAGGCAGGGTGTCGAGGCGCAGCGCCGCGCCGTCCGGGGTGTCGGCGGCCCGGAGATAGCGGTCGCCGGTACGCAGCGCGATCCGGTCCGCCCCGCAGTGGTGCAGCGTGGTCGCGTGGGCGAACCGGGCCGTCAGGCCGTCCCGGGCGGTGATCGCGTACGGCAGGGTGCCGCTGTACCAGTCCTCGTAGAGCGTGTCGGCCAACGGGCCGAGTACGGCCAGCCGGCCGGTGCTGGCCGGATCCAGCGGGAGCAGCGCCCCGCTGCCGGGCCGGGCCGGGTTGCGCAGCAGCACGATCGACTGCCGGGCGGCCTCCCGGGCCAGTTCCTGGTGTGCCGGACAGTTGATCACGTCGGCCGTGATCGCGTCGTACGGGTTCCGCCCCGGCGGGTCGAGGTCACCGAGCCGGAACCGGACGGTGAGGATCCGCCGGACGGCGTTGTCCAGGTCGGACTCGTCGAGCAGTCCCCGGCGCAGCGCCTCGGTGATCCGTTCGATGGTCGGCCCGGTGTTCTCACCGTCCTCGGTGAAGCTGTCGATGCCGGCCCGCAGGGCGGCGGCGTAACCGCTCGGGTGGTCGGGGTGGTAGCCCTGCGCCCCGGCGATGTTGGAGATCGCACCGGCGTCGCTGACCACCATGATCTCGTCGCTGGTCCACCGGCGCAGCTCCGCGTCGATCAGTGGACTGAGGTGCGCCGGCCGCCCGTTGACCAGGTTGTACGACGCCATCACCGCCACCGCCGCCCCGGTGGCGATCGGGGCCCGGAAGGCGGGCAGCTCGTACTCGTACAGCACCCGGGGCGGGAGGTTGCTGGAGGTGGTGCACCGGTCGGTCTCGTTGTTGTAGCCGAGGAAGTGCTTCAGCGTCGGTGCGGTCTTCAGGTAGTCGGGGTGGTCGCCGCGCAGTCCTCGGGCGTACGCCGTGCCGAGCCAGCTGGTCAGCCAGGGGTCCTCGGCGTAGCCCTCCTCGTTGCGTCCCCATCGGGGATCCCGGAGCGGGTTGACCACCGGCGCCCACACGTTCAGCCCGACCCGGGTCGGGTCCTTCTGGTGCAGGCCCCGCACCTCGTCACCGACGGCCGCGCCGACGGCCCGGATCAGCTCGGGGTTCCAGGTGCTGCCCAGCCCGAGCGCCTGTGGGAAGACGGTGGCCGGGCCGAGCCAGGCCAGCCCGTGCAGCGCCTCGGTGCCGGTTCGGAAGGCCGGCAGCCCGAGCCGGGGCAGCGCGGCCTGGTGCTGGGGGAGCAGCGCGATCTTCTCTGCCCGGGTGAGCCGGCCGAGCAGGTCGGCGACCCGTACGTCGAGCGGCTGGTCAGGATCGCGGAATCTCGTGTCGCTCATGGTCGATCGCCCTCCGTGATCTTCGACTGGCGCCGCGGCGGTGCCGACCGGTGGGCCGCAGTCGGGCCAGCACCGGATGTGGCGGATCGTCGAAGCGCTTCGAGTCGGGTTGGGGGTGCACGGGACGGTGGGGGTGTCCGGCCGCCAGCCCGGGAAGCTCGAAGCGCTTCGACGACCAGGGAAGAGACGCTCCACCGAGGGAAGCGGTTTCCCGCTGGTTACGGGGGAGCACTCCGAGGTTTTCACCAGCCGGCGTACCGGGTCAAGAGGTTGGCTGGAAATGGATCGGCCACGATCGCTCACCGCCCGGGTGGCCCCGGCGGTGCGGCGGTCGCGTCAGTGCTGGCCGGCCGGCTGCCGGCTCGGGCCGGTCGGCTGCGGTCCTGCCGTGGCCGGTGCCTCCGGTCCGGCCGAGGTCGGCCCGGAGGTCGGCTCCGGCTCGGCTCCGGGGGGCGCCGTGCTGGACCGGGTGGGCGACTTCCGCGAGGCCTTCGCGGCCGACCCCGCCTCCTGCCTGGCAGCCCAGCCCGGGCCGGGTGGCGGTAGCCGACCCGCGTCGACCGTCTCCAGCGTCCGGGCCGCCCCGCCGGCCGCCGCCGCGCCGGTGCCGAGGGCCGAGGCGAGCAGCCGGGCACCGCCGGCCTCCGGGGCCAGCGTGCCGGCCAGCAGTTCCGTCTCGGCGGCGGGCAGCAGCCACGGTGCCAGCGTGGCGAAGTAGCCACCCAGCAGCACCACCTCGGGGTTGACCAGGTTGGCCAGCAGCGCCACGCCCCGGCCGAGGTAGCGGCCGGTGTCGGCGAGCGCGTCCAGGGTGGGCCGGTCACCCCGGCGGGCCTTCGTCCGGATCCGCTCGACCTCGGGGGCGAAGTCGCTGATCGGGCCGTCCTCGGCCGCGTCCGGCAGCGCCCGGCGGATCAGTGCGGGGATGCCGGCAACCGCCTCCAGGCAGCCGTGCCGGCCGCAGGGGCAGTGCGGACCGCCCGGTTCGACCGGCACGTGTCCCAGTTCGCCGGCGAACCCGCGCCCGCCGCGCAGCAGCCGGCCGTCGGCGACCACGCCCGCGCCGAGCCCGGCGCCGCCGGTCAGGTGGACCAGGTTGGCGGTGCCGGCGTACGGGCCGTGCCGGTATTCGGCGAGGGCGGCGAGGTTGGCGTCGTTCTCCACCGCCACCTCGAAGGCGGGATCGCGCAGCGCGCGTCGCAGGTCGGTGCCGAGCGGGAGATCGCGCCAGCCGAGCGTGGTGGCGAGCCGCACGGTGCCGTCGGCGTCCACCAGCCCGGGGACCGCCACGGTGAGGCCGAGCACCTCGCGTGCCTGGTTGCCGACCCGGTTGACGGCGCGGTTGGCGAGCGCGGCTATCGCGCTGACCGCCCGGCCGGGTGAGCCGGACGACCCGTCGAAGGCGCGTCGCCAGGAGAGCAGCTCGGTGCCGGCGAGGTCGACCGCGACCACGGTCAGCTCGTCGATGCTCACCTCGATGCCGATCGCCGCGTACGGGGCGCCGTCGACCACCAGCATGGTCGCGGGGCGGCCGATCCGGTTCTCGGCCAGGCCGGTCTCCCGGACCAGTCGCCGGTCGAGCAACTCGGCGACCAGGCTGGAGACGGTCGCCTTGTTCAGCCCGGTCGAGGCGGCGATGTCCGCCCGGGAGCAGGGCGCGTGCGCCCGGACGAAGCGCAGGACGACGGCGAGGTTCGTGGCCCGTACGTCGGCGAGATCGGCCGGCTGCGGACCGGTCTGCGTCGTGAACAAGTTCAGCCCCGCTCCCCGCGTGTCGGTCTCCGGGCCCGGTGTCGAGCCGGGTTGCCGACGGCGCGGCCATCATGCCGCACCGCCACGCGCCGGCCCACGCTCACCCGCCGCGCCATGATTGTTCGATGTCTTGTGGCACCGGTCACCGTCGATTACTTTTGTTTAGTCAACCGACTAACTCACTCTACCCCATACCCACCCAGCAACCGAACGGGTTCGGCTCCCGCGTGGCACGCGGGTCGGCGGCCCGGACGGCGATATCGAAGGGAGCGCCCCCGTGGAAGCATCCGGCCCGGGCAGCGCCACCAACCGTAGGAACTTCCTGAGCCTGGTGGGCCTCGGTGCCGCGGCGACCGTCGGCAGTGGCCTGCTCGCCGGCTGCGGTGGCGAGGTGGCCTCCACCAGCAGCGCCCAGGACCTGGACAAGCTCGCCGGCCTGCTGCCCCACCAGAAGGACCTGCCGCCCGGCATCCCCAAGCCGAGCATCATCGGCACCCGTCCGGTGCCGGACGGCTACACCGAGTTTCCGAGCACCCTGGTCGACGCCATCGCCGACAAGCCGGGCAGCAGCGGCCAGCGGATCAACGCGATGACCCCGGCCTGGGGCCCGGCACCGCCCGGACTCGGCCAGAGCCAGTACCTGGCGGCGGTCAACGCGGAACTGGGCATCGAGGTCAACTTCAGCGTCCAGGACGGCAACACGTACGCGGACAAGCTCAACGCCATGCTCGGCGCCCGCGACGTGCCGGACCTGCTCTGCGTACCGGAGTGGGAGGTCTCCAAGCTGCCCCGGTTCGCCGACGCGACCGCCGCGCTCTTCGAGGACCTCACCGACCACCTCAAGGGCGCCGGGATCGACCCGTACCCGATGCTGGCCACCTTCCCGGCCGGAGCCTGGCGCAACGCGTTCTGGAACGAGCGGCTGATGGCGGTGCCCTGTCCGAAGGACGGGCCCTTCCCGTGGGCGCTCTTCTACCGCAAGGACCTGCTCGACGCGGCCGGCCACGGCTATCCGAAGACGATCGACGAACTCTTCGAGGTCGGCAAGTCGGTGACCGACCCGGCCAAGGGGGTCTGGGCCTTCAACGACATCTTCGCGATGGTCCAGATGTTCCACAAGGTGCCGGGCACCGACGACGGCTGGCGGCTGAAGCCGGACGGCACGCCGGAGTTCAAGTACGAGACGCCGGAATACAAGCAGTCCGTCGAGTTCATGGCCAAGGTCTACCAGGCCGGCCTGGTCCACCCGAGCCTGGTGGCCAGCAAGGGCGCCGACTCCAAGCAGTTGATCCAGAGCGGAAAGATCCTCTTCTTCCAGGACGGTCCGGGCGCCTGGCAGCCGATGCAGGCCGAGCAGCAGCGGATCACCCCGGGCTTCAACATCCAGCCGGTGCCGATCTTCTCGGCCACCGGCGGCGACCCGCTGGTCTGGGGCGACGACAACCCGATCTCGTACACCTTCATCAAGAAGGGGCTGGGCAAGGCCCGGGTCGAGGAGCTGCTGCGGGTGATCAACTGGTGCTCGGCGCCGTTCGGCACCAAGGAGTTCGACCTGCGCGAGTACGGAGTGGAGGGCAAGCACCACAACCGGACCGCCACCGGCCCGGTCAAGACCGACCTCGGCTTCAAGGAGATCCAGAACCAGTACTTCTTCATCAGCGGGCGCAGCCCGGTGGTGCAGCCCTCCCCGCAGACCCCGAACTACGTCCGGGACATGCTGACCTACTCCAACGAGATGGTGAAGTACCTGGAGAAGGACCCCTGGGCGGGCCTGAAGCTGGAGATGCCGGCCCGGTTCAAGGCGAGCCTCGTCCCGACCGACGACAAGGTGACCGACCTGCTGCGCGGCCGACGGCCGATCGGTGACCTCGACACGATCATCACGGAGTGGCGTAACGGCGGCGGCGACGAGGGTCGCGAGTTCCGCGCCAAGGCGTTGGCCGACGCCGGACGATGAGTACCCGCGAAACGGCCCGGGCGGGCGGCGCCCGGGTGACCTCGCGGCCCGGTGACCGGGCCGGCGAACCCGGCGCTCCGGTCGACGTCACCGTCGCCCCGCCCCGGCCCGGTGCCGTGCCGGCCGGCGACGGGGGCGGCCCCGCACCGGTCGGGCCCGCCGCCGGTGGTCCCGGCCGGCCGGACCGCCGTCCCGAGCCGGTACGCCACGGCCGTGGGCGCCGCAGGGGCGCCCGGGCACCGCTGCGGGCCCGGCTGCGCCGGGACTGGCCGCTGCTGGTGATGGTGGCCCCGGCCGCGCTGCTGCTGCTGGTCTTCCACTACCTGCCGACGCTCGGCAACGTCGTCGCCTTCCAGGACTACAACCCGTACGCCGGGGACACCCCGCTGCAGGCGTTCCTGCACAGCCCCTGGATCGGGACGACCCACTTCGAGACGCTCTTCGGCGACCCGGCGTTCTGGGACGCGCTGCGCAACACCCTGGCGATTACCACCTTCCAACTGGTCTTCTACTTCCCGCTGCCGATCATGCTGGCGATCATGCTGCACAACATCCTCTCGCCGAGGCTGCGGGGCTTCGTGCAG
Source organism: Plantactinospora sp. B6F1 (assembly GCF_040120695.1). Classification (NCBI taxonomy): domain Bacteria; kingdom Bacillati; phylum Actinomycetota; class Actinomycetes; order Micromonosporales; family Micromonosporaceae; genus Plantactinospora; species Plantactinospora sp. B6F1. The sequence continues at coordinate 28,502 of NZ_JBEEAC010000020.1, forward strand.
ACCGTCGTCTACCTGCCGCACTTCTTCAGTTGGGTACTGGTGGTCACCTTCTTCGTGCAGATGTTCGGCGGGGCGGGGCTGCTCGCCCAGGAGATGCGCGACGTCGGGCTCGAACCGTGGAACATCATGTCCAACCCGGACACCTTCATCCTGCTGGTCACCGCCGAGACGGTGTGGAAGGACGTCGGTTGGGGCACGATCGTCTTCCTCGCCGCGCTCTCCACCATCGACCCGCACCTGTACGAGGCGTCCGCGGTCGACGGGGCGGGCCGGTGGAAGCGACTGTGGCACGTGACGCTGCCCGGGCTGCGGCCGGTGATCGTACTGCTGCTGATCCTGCGGCTCGGCGACGCGCTCTCGGTCGGCTTCGAGCAGTTCATGCTGCAACGTGACGCGGTCGGGCGGCAGGCGGCCGAGGTGCTGGACACCTTCGTCTACTACAACTCCATCGCCACCGGCAACTACGGCTACGGCGCGGCCGCCGGGCTCTTCAAGGCCGTGGTCGGGCTGGTGCTGATCCTGGCGGCCAACCGGTTCGCCCACGCCCTCGGCGAGCGGGGAGTGTACTCGCGATCATGACTGTGACGGATCCTCTGCGGACGGCCCCGGCGCAGCGGCGTCGGGGGCGGAACCGGCGACCGGCCTGGGAGGAGGAGCCGTCCGCGGCCGGCCAGGTCTTCCGGGGCGGCGTACTCACCGGCGTGCTGCTGGCGGTGCTGATCCCGCTCTGGGTGGTGCTGGTGACGAGTCTGGCGTCCCGGCAGACCATCAACGCCGCGGGTGGGCTGGTCGTGGTGCCGAGGGAGATCGACTTCTCGGCGTACCGGGCGATCTTCGCCGGTGGGCTGGTCACCCAGGCGCTCTGGACCAGCACCCTGGTCACCCTGGTCGGTACGGCGGTGAGCCTGGTGCTGACCGTGCTGGCCGCGTACGGGTTGTCCCGGCCCGGGACGGTCGGGCACCGGGGGCTGCTCTTCTTCTTCCTGCTGACGTTCCTGATCTATCCCGGCATGGTGCCGAGCTATCTGGTGGTCACCGGGCTCGGGTTGAAGGACCAGATCTGGGCACTGATCCTGCCGACCGCGGTCAGCGTCTTCAACCTGGTGGTGGTGCGGGCGTTCTTCCAGAACATCCCGGCCGAGCTGCTGGACAGCGCCCGGATCGACGGTGCCGGCGAGTTCCGGATCCTGGCCCGGATCGTGCTGCCGCTCTCCCGGGCGGTGATCGCGGTGGTCGGGCTCTTCTACGCGGTGGGCTACTGGAACATCTGGTTCAACGCCCTGCTCTACATCGACGACAACTCGAAGTTCCCGATCCAGCGGGTGTTGCAGAGCTTCATCCTGGCCGGCCAGTCGCCGAACAACGCCGGCACGCTCGGGGTCTCGATGCCGCCGACGCTGGCGATCAAGATGGCGGTGGTGGTGGTCACGGTCTCGCCGATCGTCCTGGTCTACCCGTTCGTGCAGCGGCACTTCGTCAAGGGCGTGATCATCGGCGCGGTGAAGGGCTGAGCGCCGGGTCGGGTCCGTACTCCGCACGTCGGCGGTCACCTGAAGGGGGACGGGGCGCCCCCCACCTGGGCACCCCGCCCCGACCTTCAACCCCGCACGGTGGGTAGTCCATCCAGCGGCACCGCCCTGGTCGCGGTGCCGCCCAGCAGCAGCCGCCCGGGCAGCCGGGCACCCTCGACCGGGGCGAGGGCGACGCCGGTGACCCGGAGCGGTCCGTCGACCTCGACCCGGAACTCGTCGCCCGACCGGCCGGCCCGGATCGTGGTGTCGCCGTCGACGTCGTGCACCAGCGCGCTGCCGTCGGTGGCGCCGAAGCTGAGCACGGTGACGTCGGAGAACGCGCCGTCGCCGACCCGGTCGGCCGGTGGCATCACCGGGATCAGCGCGCCGTACCGGACGAAGAGCGGGATCTGGGCCAGCGGCCGGTGCACCCGCAGGTGCCGGCCACCGGCGTGCACCTGTCCGGTCCAGAAGTCCACCCAGTCGCCGGCCGGCAGGTAGAGGTGCCGCCGGTTCTCCGGGTTGGTCATCGGCGCTACCAGCAGGTCCTCGCCGAGCCGGTACTCCAGCTCCGCCGTCCACGCGGCAGGATCATCGGGGGAGTCCACCAGCAGGGCCCGCAGCATCGGCGCACCGGTCCGGGCCGAGGTCACCGCCGCCGAGTAGAGGTACGGCATCAGCCGGTAGCGCAACCGCAGCGCCTCGACGGCGAGCCGCTCGGCCTCGGCCGGGAAGTCCCAGGGCAGCCGGCTGGTGGTGCCGTGGAACCGGACCAGCGGGGAGAATGCCCCGAACTGCGCCCAGCGTACGTAGAGATCCGGCGTCGGGGTGCCGTGGAATCCGCCGCTGTCGTGGCTCCAGAACGGCACCCCGGACAGCCCGTGGCTCAGCCCGCCGCGCAGCGTACTGGCCAGGGCCGGGTACGTCGCGTTCACGTCGCCGCTCCACTGTGCTGAGTGCCGCTGCCCACCCAGGTACGACGACCGGGCCCACACCGTGGAGTGCCCGGCCACCTCCCGGGTCACCTTCACCACCACGTCGTTGAAGAGCAGCGAGTAGACGTTGTGCAGCTCGACTCCGGTCATCCCGTTGTGCGCCACCGCGTCCGCCGGTACCCCCTCGGCGAAGTCGGTCTTGAAGACGCTGGCGCCCTGCTCCAGCAGCGGCCGGAGCAGCCCGGTGAACCAGTCGACCGCGGCCGGGTTGGTGAAGTCGACGATCCCGCCGGCCGGGTGGCTGCCGTGCCAGGTGTCCGCCACGTAGACCGTCCCGTCGGCCCGGCGCAGGAAGTAGCCGGCCTCGGCCGCCTCGGCGTAGCGCGGGCTGCCGGTCATCACGTACGGGTTCATCCAGAGGCTGACCCTGAAGCCCGCCTCGGCCAGCTCCGCCAGCATGCCGGCCGGATCGGGGAACTGCTCGGCGTCCCAGCGCAGGTCCGACCAGGCGCCGGCGACCTGCCAGTAGCAGTCCAGGTGCAGCACGTCGCAGGGAATCCCGCGTTCGCGGATCCGCCGCGCCCGTTCCAGCACCCGCTGCTGGCTGTCCCGGTAGAAGCCCGACGAGATCCAGGCGCCGAACGCCCACTTGGGCGGCAGCGCCGGCCGGCAGGTCAGCCGGTCGTACCGCTCCAGGATCTGGGCCGGGGTGGGGCCGGCGATCACGTAGTAGTCGATCAGGTCGTCCGGCACCAGGATCTGCACGCAGCTGTGCGTGGACTGGCAGATGTCGAACTCGACCGGCATGCCGCTGTCGACCAGTACCCCGTAGCCCCGGTCGGAGAGGTAGAGCGGGATGTTCTTGTGCGAGCGGTCCGACTCGCTGCCGAAGGCGTCGAAGTTCCACATCAGAGCGCGCTGGCCGCGCTTGTCCAGCGGGGTGAACTTCTCGCCGAGCCCCACGAACCGCTCGTCGCCGGGGGCCACGAAGCTCTCGTGGTAGGCGGCGACCGCGCCGTCGACGAGTGACCGGCCGAACGGCAGGGTGCGCAGTCGACCGCTGATGTCCTGCTCGCCCCGGCTCTGGCTGACCAGCACCGCGCCGGTCGGGTCGACGAAGCGCAGGTGCCACGGGTCGAGGGCCAGTTCGGCGACGACCGCTCCGGCGTCGACCCGGACCCGGTCGCCGTCGACGCGTACCTCGGCGCGGTGCGGCTGGGGGTGGACCAGGCGCAGGGCGCGGCTGGCCCGGCCCCGGGCGAGCGGGTCCTCGCTGAGGCGTACCCGGATGACGCCCTCGGCGGCGGCGGTGATCCGGACCGCGAGCGAGCCGCCGTCCGAGGTTGTCGCCTTGAGGGTCACGCCCTGGCCGTCCGTGCTCAGCACCTCGGCCCGGTGCAGTGCGGAGAGCCCGTGCTCGCCCGGGGCTCGGACCGGTAGGTCGGGCGGGTCGGCGACGAACGTCTCGTGCGGCACCAGGGGCGGGCGGTACGGCATGCGGCCTCCTCGGCTCCCGGGACGCGGGTCGCACGCACCGCCGACGGATGCCGGCCGGCGCATGGACTCCCCATAGTTTCTTTGGTTACCCAACAAACTGTCAACGCCGCGATCGGAGTCGATGCGTCCGGCCGGCCGCCAGTTCGACCCGGACCGGATCGCGGCCGGGCAGTCCGACGGCGACCTCCCGGTCGACCGGGGAGGTCAGCGACGTCTCGACCTCCGTCGGCGTCCAGGCCAGCCGGGTCACCGTGACCGGACCCCGGGCGAGCAGCCCGCAGACGCTGCCGCGCGGCCAGGCCGGCGGCAGCGCCGGCAACAGGTCGAGCCGGACCGACGGCGCTCCCGGCCCGGGGCCGGGAGCGAGGCTGTGGCCGGGAGCGAGGCTGCTGCGCAGCAGCATGGCGGCGATCACGGCCGGGAACCCACCGCAGAGGTCGAGGTTGAAGATCGCGTCCCGGTTGTGCGTGGAGACCAGGTTCGGCCGCCAGTACCGGCCGGCCATCAGCAGCACCGTCCGGTACGCCTCCTCGGCCAGCCCGAGCCGCGCCGCCGCCAGGCCGAGCTGGGCCAGCCCGTAACCCATCTCGTCCGACTCCGCCCCCTGCCACCAGGCCAGCCGGTGCCGGATCGCCAGCGTCGCGGCCCGGCGCAGCGCGGGGTCGGCGGCGAAGGCCGGATCGATCTCGTACCAGAGCGGATAGAGCTGCGAGGCGTGCCGGTGTGCGTGGTTGTCGTGCAGCTCCGGGGCGATCCACTCGGCGAGTTCCCCGGTCGGGGCGATCCGGTACGGCGGCAGCGCCGCCAGCAGGGCCCGCCAGCCCGGCTCGGCCGGGTCGGGCTCACCCAGCGCCGCCGTCGCGGTCAGCAGGTTCCGCAGCAGGTCGCCGACGGCCGCCACGTCCATGGTGGCGTCCAGGCTCGCCTGCGCGCCGGTGTTCGCCGGTGCGTTCTCCGGCGAGTACGACGGCGCGAACCGGGCGCGGCCGTCCGGTCCGACCGTCACGAAGTCCAGGTAGAACTCGGCGGCCCGACGCAGGAACGGCAGCGCCCGCTCCCGCAGGAACGTCCGGTCCCCGGTGTGGCACCAGTGGTCGTGGTAGAGCCGGCCGAGCCAGGCCGCCCCGGCGGTCCAGAACGTCTGGCACCAGACCGGACCGAAGTGGTTCTGCCGGCCGTGGCTGGTCAGGTGCGTCGGGGTGAGGATGCCGGCCGCCCCGTACAGCCGGCGGGCGTTGTCGGTCAGGTCGTCGGCGACCGAGTCGAGCAGGTCGAAGAGGGGTACGACCAGTTCGGGCGTGCCGGTGACGGCCAGCGCCGCCAGCGCGGCCGGCAGGTTGCCGTTCAGCGTGTAGCCGCCGCTCCAGGCCGGCCGGTAGCTGCCGCTCCACACCCCGAGCAGGGTCGGCGGCAGGTCGCCGCAGGCGGAGACGATCGCGTACCGGCCGGCCGCGAAGAGCCGCTCCAGCAGCGCGTTGCCGCCCGATGTGTCGGGCTCGGCGGTGCTGCCGGACTCGGCGGTGCCGCCAACGGTGTCCGGTCGCAACGGTGCCAGCAGCTCCTCGGTGGTGGCCGTCCGGGCGGCCGGCGAGCCGGCCAGGTCCAGCCGGACCCGGCCGACCAGTTCGCCGTGCACTGCGACGTGCGCGGCCAGCAGCGCGTCGAAGTCCGCCGGCAGCTCCGCCAGCTCCGGCCCCGGCGACGGTACGCCGTCCACGGTGGTACGCAGCAGCAGGAGCGTGCCGCCCCGCAGCGCCCGGCACCGTACGGTGTAGCCGGTGACCTGCCGTCCGGTGGCGGCGGGGAACTCCACCCGCAGTCCCAGCCCGTCCGGCGCGATCGTCGTCGCCATCGGCACCGGCGGGTCCTCGTCGAGGACGCCGAGCCCGCTGTGCCAGCCGGTCGGCCCGGTGAGCCGGACGACCAGCGCGTCGTGCGGGCGCGACACGAACGCGGCCACCTCGACCGTGCCCTCCGGCGACCGCCAGGACTGCCGGACCACCCCCGTGTCGAAGTCGGTGCTCCGCCGGTAGCCGGTTGCCGGCACCCCGCCGGCGCTCGGTCCGGCGCTCGGTCCGGCGGCCGCCACCGGGGTGCAGGTGAGGACGGCCGCGCCGACCAGCGGGTCGACCCAGCGGGTCGTGGCGTACCCGGGATCCTGTTCGGCGGCGAACTCGACCACCCGCTCGGCGGCGCGCCGGTGTTGGCCGGCGGCGAGTAGCGAACGCAGTTCGGGAAGGATCCGGACGGTCGGCGGCGGGTCCAGCGGCGGGGTCAGCGGCAGGAAGAGCCGTTCGTGCGACAGGGTGATCCGGACCGCCTCCGGGCCGCCGTGGCAGAGCGCACCCTGCCGGCCGTTGCCACTGATCAGCGCGGCCTCCCAGTCGTCGGTCCGGGTGGTCGAGACGAGCCCGTTGACAGGGGGATTCACCCCGCTTACTTTGGCTGGAACCCAAACAAAGGTCAACGGCGGCTTCGCGGGTCCGGGGTTCCGCCGGGAGAGGCGGGGCGGGTGTGCGCTGGCCGAAGGGGCTGACCGGGCTCTGCTACGGCGGTGACTACAACCCGGAGCAGTGGCCGGCGGAGGTCTGGCCGACCGACGTCGAGCTGATGCGGCGGGCCCGGGTCAACCTGGTCACCGTCGGGGTCTTCGCCTGGTCCCGACTTGAGCCGCAGCCCGGCCGGTACGACCTCGACTGGCTGGACCGGGTGCTCGACCTGCTGCACGACGGCGGCATCCGGGTGGCGCTGGCCACCCCGACCGCCTCCCCGCCGCCGTGGTTCTCGCTGCGGCACCCGGACGCGCTGCCGGTCACCGCCGACGGGGTACGGCTCAGCCACGGCAGCCGGGACACCTACTGCGCCAGCGCCCCGGCGTACCGGGCCGCGGCCCGGGAGATCGCCACCGCGCTCGCCGACCGCTACCGGGACCATCCGGCGCTGGCGCTGTGGCACGTGCACAACGAGTACGGCACCACCTGCCACTGCGAGCACGTCGCCGTCGCCTTCCGGACCTGGCTGCGGGCCCGGTACGGCGACCTCGACCGGCTCAACGAGGCGTGGACCGGCAGCTTCTGGAGCCAGCACCACACGGGCTGGGAGCAGATCCGGCCGCCCCGGGCCACCCAGTACCTCGGCAACCCGAGCCAGTTGCTCGACTTCCGCCGGTTCGTCTCCGACGAACTGCTCGCGGCCTACGTCGAGCAGCGGGACCTGCTCCGGGCCGCCACCCCGGATGTGCCGGTGACCACCAACTACGTCCTCGGCGGCTGGGTGCCGGTGGACCACGCCCGGTGGTCCGCCGAGGTGGACCTGGTGGCGATCGACCACTACCCGGCGGAGGCCGGGCCGGGCGCCGAGGAGCAGACCGCGTTCGCCGCCGACCTGGCCCGGTCCTGGGCCCGGCACGGCCAGCGGTCCGGTGCGAGTAAGGACCCCCTCTTATCGGATGTTGTGGAAGCGGGGGCCCTTCCTAGCGGGGCTGGCCGGAGCGCCGCCGCGGCGCCGAAGGGCCGGCACCCGCCCGGCGGGCCGGCCTGGCTGCTGATGGAGAGCGCACCGAACCTGATCCTCACCCCCGGCCGGATGCACGCCAAGGAACCGGGCCGGATGACCCGGCACAGCCTGGCGCACGTCGCCCGGGGTTCCCGGGGCGCGATGTTCTTCCAGTGGCGGGCCTCCCGGGGCGGCGCCGAGGTCTTCCACTCCGCACTCGTGCCGCATGCCGGCCCGGACAGCCGGGCCTTCCGCGAGGCGGTCTCGCTCGGCGTACTGCTCGACCGGCTGGCCGAGGTGGACGCCGGAGCGGTACCGGCCCGGGTGGCGATCGCCTGGGACGTCGCGAGCTGGTGGGCGTTGCAGGCCACCGTGCTGCCCTCGGCCCAGCTCGACTATTCCGCCGAGGTGTCGGCGGCACACCGGGCGCTGTACCGGGCGGGCCACGCCAGCGACTTCGTCACCGACGGTGACGACCTCTTCGGGTACGCCCTGCTGGTGCTCCCGGCCCGCTACCTGGTCTCCGACCGGTACGCGTCGCGGATCCGCGACTACGTGGCGGCCGGCGGCCACCTGCTGGTCAGCTACTTCAGCGGGATCGCCGACGAACACGCCCGGGTCCGGGTCGGCGGCTATCCCGGAGCACTACGCGACCTGCTCGGGATCCGGGTCGAGGAGTTCCACCCGCTCGACCCGGCCACCCGGTTGCCACTCTCCGACGGCGGCACCGGTCGGCTCTGGGCCGAGACGGTACGCCTGACCGGCGCGACTCCGGCGGTCAGCTATGCCGGCGGGCTCCTCGACGGCCTGCCGGCGCTGACCCGGCACGGGTACGGCGACGGGGTGGCCTGGTACCTCTCCACCCGGCTCGACGACGATGCGTACCGCGACCTGCTGGCCCGGGTCGCGGAGGCGGCCGGTGCGGAACCTACCTGCCCGGCCGCCCCGGCGGGGGTGGAGGCGGTCCGCCGGTCCACCGCCGACACGAGCTGGCTGTTCCTGCTCAACCACACCGACACGGCGCAGACCGTCCCGGTGTCCGGAATGGAGCTGCTCACCGGGGAGCACGTCGAGACCGTGCGGCTGCCGGCCGGCGGCTGCGCGGTGCTCCGGGAAGCCGGGCAGACCGCGGCATCGTCCTGACCATCCCCGGGGCGGTCGGCGTGCTCCGCCGCGCCGGGCCACCGCTGATTCCGGCGTCGCAAGGTCGCCACAACCCTGGACAACCTTGCGGCATCCGCCCTCGTCAAGCGTGGCTCTCACATCGGTCACACCGACGAGAGAGGGTGTCATGGCACGATTCAACGCACGATGGCGACGGATAACGATGGCCGCCCTGGCGGTCACGCTCGGCGTCACGTTCGCGGGTTGGCGGGCCGGCGCGGCGAGCGCCGAGCCGGCACCGCAGCTGACCGCGGTCGAGATCGCCGACGGGGTGCTGTTCAACGACGGTCCCGCCGCCAAGTACCTCACCGAGCTGGACCGCCCGGAGACGCCGTGGACCGACGAGATGCGTCGGATCCAGGAGCTGATCCGGCGGTACCTCGACGCGGATCCGCAGCTGGCGAAGGCGCTCAGCACGTGGATGCAGTCCGGTGACCCGCTCAAGGTCGCCAAGGGCATGCACGAGCTGGGCGCCGTCGCCCGCAAGGTGCTCGACGAGCTGTACGGGTCCGAGGCGATCGACAAGTGGGTCGGCGAGATCGACAAGGCCTGGGGCGAGGAGCGGTTGTACCTGCAGTACACCCAGGTCCAGCTCACGCAACTGATCAACGAGACCATGCTGGACATGTACAAGGGCGCGGACACCGCGGTGGCGGTCGACGTGGCCGTGGTCGCGGTGGCCGTGGTCGCCGTGGTGGTCGCCGTCGTGGCGATCGACGCCACCCCGCGGGAGTTCTCCCAGCGGACCAGGCTCGCGCACGAGATGTTGGTCAAGACCATCGCCACCAGCCTGCGGGCGAAGTACTGAGACGGCGGCCGGCGGTGCGGTGACGGTCGCCGCCGCCCTGTCGCGAACGGCGTACGTCATGCACGCCGCACCGCCGGCCAGCCTCGCCGTCGCAAGCCGGTCGCAACCCGGGACAGCCTCTCGCCATCCGTCCCCGGGAAGCGTGGCCGCTGTCCAGTCAGATCGGGAGGAGAGGATGTCATGCCACGAGTCAACGCAGACGTGGTGGTGCCCGCCTACGCGGCGGTCACCCTGGTGGTGGTCCGGAGGGCGATCGACTTCACGCCCTTGAAGTACGACAGCCGGACCGGGTTCGCGCACGAGATGCCGGTCGCGGAGACCGCCGCCGGTCCGGAGACGGTGGTCTGAGATGGCGGCCGACAGTGCGGCGGTGCGCGCCGCAACGGATGAAGTCGATACCCGTACCGGTCGGCGGGTGGCGATCGTGGTCGCCGTTGCCCTCGTGGTCGTGGCGTACGTCATGAACGCCGCGCTGCCGGCCAGCCCGTTCACCCTGCCCGGTCCCAAGGCGGAGACCGTGCGGTCGCTGTTGCCGCAGGGCTGGGCGTTCTTCACCAAGAGCCCGCGAAGCCGGTCCGCCGAGGTGTACCAGCACGAGGCCGACGGAGGCTGGCGGAACATCACCGCCGGCCCACGGCACCGCGCCGGTGACCTGATGGGACTGGACCGGCTGGGCCGGTCGCAGGGCACCGAACTGGCCCTGCTGCTCGCGCTGGCCCCGAAGGGGGACTGGCGGGAGTGCGAGCGGGCCCCGACCGCCTGCCTGTCCCAGTCGACCGTCACGCGCACCCTGCCGAACCGGTCCACTCACCACAGCATCTGCGGTGAGGTCGGCGTGGTGCTCCAGGACGTTCTGCCCTGGGCCTGGCGGGACGCGCCGACCACGATGCCGTCGAAGGTGCTGAGAGTGAGGGTGACATGCTGACCCGCTTCGGCCGGTGGGCCCGGCCCCGATTCGCCGTACCCGTCTGGTCGTCCGGGGTGGGGCTGGCCCGTACGTTGCTGGCGTTGGGCACCCTGGGCACGCTGCTGGCCACGGATCCGAAGGTCCTGATGTCGCCGCTGGCCAACGGCGTCGTACCGCCGGTGTGTCAGGGGCTCGGCCAGGCCGGCATCTGGTGCGTCACCCCGGACCTGGCGGTGGGACGTTGGCTGTCGGTGGCCGCGCTGCTGCTGGTGATCAGCGGGTGGCGCCCCCGGTTCACCGCCATCCCGCACTGGTACGTGTCGTGGAGCCTGATGGTCAACAGCACCGTCCAGGACGGCGGCGACCAGATCACCGCCGTGCTCGCCATGCTGCTCCTGCCGATCTGCCTGACCGACCCGAGGCGCTGGCACTGGCGGGCGCTCGACGGCCCGGCACGCGACCCGGACGCGGCTGCGGCGACCGTGCCGAGCGCCGCCCGGATCGTGGCCGGGGTGACCCTGCTGCTCATCCAGATCCAGGTTGCCGGGCTCTACCTGCAGGCGTCGATGGCCAAGCTCGGCGTCGAGGAGTGGGCCGACGGCACCGCCATGTACTACTGGTCGCACCACCCGACGTTCGGCTCTCCGCCCTGGACGGCACCGATCACCGATCTGGTCACCGCCGCGCCGGCCGGGGTGGCGGCGATCACCTGGGGGTCGGTGGCGCTGGAGTTCGGGCTCGCGTTGGGGATCGTGCTCAACCCGAGGGCCCGGTGGGTGCTCCTCACCCTGGGCCTGCTGTTCCACGGCAGCATCGCGATCGAGATGGGACTGGTCAGCTTCTGCGCGGCGATGTCCGGGGCGCTCCTGCTGTACCTGCTGCCGATCGGTCACCACGTCCGCTGGCCGGAGCGGCTCGGCCGCCGGGTGGTCGCCCTGTCGCGGCGGCCGAGGCCCGCCGCCGTGCTGGGCCGGCCGGGGCCCGATGCGGTGACGGCGCCGGACCCGGTGCCATCCGGCCCGCCCCCCGAGGCGGCACCGGTCCCGGTGGCCCGGGAGGCGACGGTGGGGTACGCCCCGGACCGGCACCTGCTGGTCTACGACGGAGACTGCGGCTTCTGCACCGCCTCGGTGCACTTCGTCCGGCGGCGGTTGCGCCCGCAGGTCCCGGAGACCGTCGACATGGTGCCGTGGCGGTCGGTCGACCTGGCCCGGTACCGGCTGACCCCGCACGACGTGCACCGCGCCGCGTACCTGATCCGGCCGGACGGCGGCCGGCTGGCCGGGGCGGCGGCCTTCGCCGAGCTGGCCAGGCACGGCAGGGGTGGCTGGCCGCTGCTCGGCCACCTCCTCCGCCGGCCGCCGGTGAGCTGGCTGGCCGCCGCGCTGTACCGGCTCGTGGCGGCGCAGCGGCACCGGCTGCCCGGCGGGACCGGCGCCTGCGCGGTCGTACCCGAGTGACGTGGTCGTGTCCGGATGCGGTCGCCGTGCTGTCCGGCGTCCTCGCGGCGCCGGACACAACCTTTTCGCAACCCTCGGCCGGTTACATCGTCGTCATGTGGAAGCAGAGACTCGCCGCGGCCGCGACCGCTCTCGTGCTGGCCCCGGTTGCGCTGGTCGGCGCGATCGCCGGGCCGGCCGGCGCCGCGCCCGTCGATAAGAAGTGCCAGGAACCGCCGGGCTGTATCGAGGTGCAACCCGCCCTGCTCGGCGACTGCTGGGAGGTGAAGTGCGAGATCACCCTGTTGGTGACCACGTCGGCGCCACGGGACGTGGTGGTCCGCTACAAGACGGCCGAGGGGAGCGCGACCGACGGGAAGGACTTCAAGGGCGAGCCGGACGGTAAGGCGACCATCCCGGCCAAGGAGCAGTCGGTCCAGCTGCCGCCGCTGGTCATCCCCGACGAGGAGAAGGAGTCCGACGAGGACTTCTACCTCTACTTCGGCTCGTCCGACAAAGACGTGATCGTCAAGCCGGACATCCTCCGGGTGGTCATCAAGGATGGTCCCTGATTTTGGACCGGGGGGCGCCCGGGCCCGCCGCGGCGGGCCCGGGCGGCGCCGCCACGGCGGCGGCCAGCCGGTCCGCCTCGGCCCAGGCGTTCGTCTTCCGGTACAGTTCGGCCGCTCGGGCCCAGTGCTCGACGGCCGTCTGCGGGGCGCCGGCCCGCTGTGCCAGGTCGCCGAGGTTGCGCCGGACGTTCGCCTCCTCGTAGTGGTCGGGCACCCGGGTCCGCAGCGCCAGGGCCAGCTCCAGCCGCTGCCGCGCCCGGTCGAGCTGGCCCCCCTCCAGCCAGACCCGGCCGATGTGGTTGGCCGCGACCGCCTCCAGGTGCTGGTCGGCGATCTCCCGGCCGAGCGCCAGCGCCCGCTCCAGGTGCCGCAGTGCGGCCGGGTGGTCCCCGCCGAGCAGGAACACCAGACCGAGGTCGTTCAGGGTCTCCGCCTCGTGCCGCCGGTCGCCGATCCGGTGGCGCACCTCGATCGCCTGGGAAAGGTGCCGGCGGGCGAGGTCGGGTTCGCCCCGGCGCAGGTACGCCTGCCCCAGCCGGCTCAGCACGATGGCCTCCAGCCGCGGGTTGTCCAGGTTACGCACCAGTTCCAGCGCCCGGGGCAGGTGCTCGAGCGCCCGGTCGGGCTCGCCCATCTGGGTGTGGCAGTCCCCCCTGTTGCTCAGCGCCAGGACGATGCCGAGGACGTGCCCGTCGGCCGTGTGCGCGGCGACCGCGTGCTCCAGCGCCTCGATCGCACCGTCGAAGTTGCGCAGCCCGCAGTGCGCGACCGCGATGTTGTTGTACACATGCCCCTCACCGCGCAGGTCGTCGCAGCGGCGCATCAGCGGCAGTGCCCGGTGCAGGCTGGACAGCGCCTCGTCGAACCGTCGCGTGGTGATCAGGGCGACGCCGAGGGCGCTGTGCATCAGCCCCTCCGCCATCGGCCCGCCGTCCCGCTCGGCGCCGGTCAGCCCCCACCGGCACAGTCCGATCCGCTCCTGCCAGTGCCCCCGGGAGTCGAAGAATCCGGTCAGCAGGTAGGTGAGCTGCCACGCCGCGGCGGGCCGGGCGTGCTCGGCGGCGTACCGGACGATCGGCAGCATGTTCTCCCGCTCGCCGTCGAGGAAGGTCAGGGCGGCCTGCGCCTCGGCCGCGAACGGCGGCGTGGCCAGCCGGTGGCGCAGGGCCGGGCGTACCCGGTCCCGGCCGCGGTCGATGGCCCGGTTGGCCAGGTCGGCGATTGCCAGGTACCAGTCCACCAGCCGGTCGGTGACGTCGTCGCGCTCCGGCTGGCTGCACGCCGCCTGGCCGCATTCGAGGGCGTAGAGCCGGATCAGGTCGTGGCAGCGGTACCGGTCCCGGCCGATCGGGTTGATCAGGTGCGCGCCGGCCAGCTCGGCCAGGGCGGCCCGGGCCCGGTCGAGCGGGAGGGCGCCACCCGCGGCCACCAGCTGCGCCGAGAAGGAGGTGCCCGGGTGCAGCCCGATCAGCCGGAACGCCTGGCCGGCCGGCCCGCTGAGCCCGTGGTACGCGCTGGCGAAGACCGTCCGTACGCTGCGCGAGTCACCCTCCACCGACAGGGCGTCGAGCCGGTCCTCGGTGGTCAGCTCCGCCACCAGCTCGCCGATCGTGCGGCGCGGGTCGGCGGCCAGCTTGGCCGCGGCGATCCGCAACGCCAGCGGCATCCGGCCACAGAGCCGGACCAGGTCGGCGCTTGCCTCCGGCTCCCGGTCCACCCGGTCCGGTCCGGCGACCCGGCGGACCAGCGCCACCGCCTCCGCCGGGGTGAGCACGTCCAGCCCGACCGACCGGATCGCGTACCGGGTGGCGAGCCCGGTCAGCTGGGTCCGGCTGGTGACCACCACCAGGCTGGTCGGGGTCGCCGGCACCAGCGGGACCAGGTGGTCGACCGAGCCGGCGTTGTCGAGCACGACCAGCATCCGCCGGCCGGCGACCAGGGACCGGTACAGGCCGGCCTGCTCCACCGGCTCGACGGGCATCCGCGGGGCCGGTACGCCGAGGCTGCGCAGTACCTGGCAGAGCGCATCGCTGGCGGTCAGCATCGCCTCCCGGTCGTGTCCGCGCAGGTCCAGGAAGAGCTGGCCGTCGGGGAAGTACTCGCTGATCCGGTGGGCAAGCTGCACGGCCAGCGCGGTCTTGCCCATTCCGGCCGGCCCGGAGAGCACCACGAGGTGGCTCTCCCGGTCCCGGTCCCGGGCCAGTCGTTCCAGCGCGTCGAGTTCCTCCGCCCGCCCGGTGAAGTGCCCGACCGGTGCCGGTAGCTGGGCCGGTCGGGGCATCGCCACCGCCGCCGGGTCGGGCATCGCCACCGCGGGCGGCCCGGGCATCGGCACGGCGGCCGGCGGTCGGGGTGTGGCGGACGCCGGGCCCGGCGCCGGCCCGCCCCGCCCGGTCGGCAGGTCCAGGCGGGGCGAGCGGCGCAGGATGTCCGCGTGCAGCCGCTGCAGCGCGGCACCCGGATCGATGCCCAGCTCCTCGGCCAGTCCGGACCGCAGCCGGCGGTAGGACTCCAGCGCGTCGGCGTGCCGGGCACACCGGTACAGCGCCAGCATGTGCAGGCCGACCAGCCGCTCCCGGTACGGGTGCACGGCCACCAGCCGCTCCAGCTCGCTGACCGCCAGCCGGTGCCGGCCGAGTCGTAGCTCGGCGTCCCAGCGGTCCTCCAGCGCGGTCAGTCGCATCTCCTGCAACCTCGCCACCTCGGCGACCGCCCAGCCGGCCGGCGCGGCGTCGGCCAGCGCATCGCCGCGCCACAGCGCGAGTGCGGCACTCAGTCGCTGCACCGCCGGCACGATGGCCGCCTCGACGGACCTGTCGGCGGCTTCGTGGCTGGCGCCGGCCGGCCGGCCGGTCTGCCCGGTCAGTTCCCGGATGGCCTCGGTCAGCTCGTCGGTGGCCAGCCGGGCCTGCTCCTCGAACCGGCAGGCGTCGACCGCCGAGCGGGGCAGCGCCAGCAGGTAGCCGGAGCCCCGTCTGGTCAGCGTCTCCGGCAGGCCGCAGTCGGCCAGCGCCTGGCGGACCCGGGTGACATGGCTGTACAGCGTTTTCAGCGCGGTGCGCGGCGGGTTCTCGCCCCACAGCGCGTCGATCAGCCTGGACGGTGTCACCGCCCTGCCGGTGTGCAGCGCGAGCAGCCCGACCAGTGCGCGTTGCCGGGATCCGGAGAGTACCGCCGGACCGACCGGCCCGAGAACCTCGACCGGCCCGAGCACCCTGACCTCGGCGGCTGCCCCGGCACTTCCGGGCGGCGCGGAGCCGCCCGCCCGAGCCGGCCGCGTGATCGGATCGGGGCGTCCACGCATCGCCGTCACCCTCTCGAAGGTCTACTCGCGTCAACATCATCTCCTACGGCCGCGAATCGCCGGCTCGGCGAGCGGGCGGAGGCGGCCGACGCGGCGCCGACCGGGACGACGTCCGAAGTGGATCCGATCGGCCCGACTCACCAGCGGTGGACGATGGCGCACAAGCCCTTCGCCCGTACCCGGCGCGTGCGGCTCGGCGTGACCGGGTGGCTCGCGGCAGACGATTTTCCGGGTGTGTCAATATGCTGCGATGGCATACCCCTGGATCCCACCGCCAGGCATGGCGCTGGCAGCCTATCCGCATCCGGTACAACTGCCGCCGGGCTGGGGCGCGCTGATCGTCTCGGCCGACCGGGGACCCTACATCGTGCCCGTGCCGAGTACCGCCAAACTGAAGGTCGACGGCCGAGAGGTCTCCGGGATGGCGGAGGGCACCTTCCACGTCGCGGTGCCGGCCGGGGAGCACGAGGTCAAGTACACCGACCTGTTCGGCTTTCCGCTGGTCACCACGAGGGTCGTGGTGCAGCCGGGCGCCGGGCACGGGTTGTCGTTCCGGTTCGGCTGGTGGCGCAACCGGGTGCACGACGGACAGGGCACCGACGTCACGAAGTTCGGCATGTGGTCGAACTACAGCATCGCCCTGATCGTCTTCGGCGTCGTCGGCGTGCTCTGCTGCGGGCTGCTTTTCGTTTGATGTCGGCTTTCGTTTGATGTCGGCCGGCGGGAGTTGACCCCTCCGTCCGGGCCCGGACGGTGAGGCGGGACGCTCAGAAGTAGTCGAGCAGTTCGGCCCGGTGGCCGGCGCCGAGCAGGTCGAGCGCGCCCGGGTCGGTGCCGGCGGGGCAGCGCAGCAGGCCGGCCTCGGCGACCGCGTACCCATCGGCGGTGCCGGCGTAGAGCAGCGCGAAGCCGCGTACGGAGAGCTGGATCGGCGAACTGAAACCTTTAAACTGATCGACCTCGATGTTGTGTAGCGGAAAGCGGTTGCCCTAGCATTCAGGTGCGCAGGAAGCCGTATCCCCGTTGTCGGGTAGCCGTTGAACTGTTCCATTTCGGCCACCCTCCCGCGGTCTGGGTCCGGCCGACCCACACGGGCAGGGTCGGCACGACACCGCCACCCGGTCGGGCTGGCGGACCCGGGACCGCCCCCCGCCATCGACGGAGTTGATCATGCGTATCTCACGACATCGCCGTACCCTGCTCGCCGCGACCACGGCCGCGGCGCTCGCCGCGACCGGCACCTTCACGATGGTCGCCTCGGCCGCCGCCGCCGGCTGCCGGGTCGACTACCAGGTGACCAACCAGTGGCAGGGCGGCTTCGGCGCCAGCGTCAGCCTCACCAACCTCGGTGACCCGGTCACCGGTTGGAGCCTGACCTGGGCGTACGGCGCCGGACAACAGGTAACCCAGGTCTGGAACGCCACCGTCAGCCAGAGCGGCGGCCAGGTGACGGCCAGCAACGTCAGCTACAACGGCACGATCGGCACCAACGCCAGCGTCTCGTTCGGCTTCAACGGCTCCTGGAACGGCAGCAACCCGGCGCCGGCCAGCTTCGCGATGAACGGCACCACCTGCACCGGTGCGGTGACGCCGACCACGCCCGGAGAATCGCCGACCACCCCGCCGGCCAGCACCGCACCACCCACCACCGCACCACCCACCCCGCCGGTGACCACCGGGCCGCCGACCGAACCGCCGGCCGGCGCGAAGCAGGTCGAGGACCTCGACCGGGGGCTGGTCAGCGTCCGCTCCGGCAGCGCCAACCTGGTCTCCTGGCGGCTGCTCGGCACCGAGGTCTCCGGTGTGTCGTTCAACCTCTACCGGGGGTCGACCCGGGTCAACTCGTCCCCGATCACCGGCGCCACCAACTATCTCGACTCCGGCGCGGCGGCCGGTTCGACGTACACGGTACGGGCGGTGGTGAACGGGACGGAGCAGCCGGCCTCGGCACCGGCGCTCCAGTTCGGCAACGGCTACCTCGACGTACGACTCCAGGTGCCGCCCGGCGGCACCACCCCGTCCGGTGAGTCCTACAGCTACTCGGCGAACGACGCCTCCGTCGGCGACCTCGACGGCGACGGCCGGTACGAGATCGTGCTCAAGTGGGATCCCAGCAACGCCAAGGACAACTCCCAGTCCGGCTACACCGGGAACGTCTACGTCGACGCGTACACCCTGACCGGTACCCGGCTGTGGCGGATCGACCTCGGTCGCAACATCCGGGCCGGCGCGCACTACACGCAGTTCCAGGTCTACGACTACGACGGTGACGGCCGCGCCGAGGTGGCGATGAAGACCGCCGACGGCAGCCGTTCCGGCACCGGTCAGGTGATCGGCTCCGCCTCGGCGGACCACCGCAACTCCAGCGGCTACGTGCTGGCCGGGCCGGAGTACCTGACGATGTTCGACGGGCAGACCGGCGCGGTGCGCTCGACGGTGAACTACGAGCCGGCCCGGGGCAACGTCTCCTCCTGGGGCGACAACTACGGCAACCGGGTGGACCGGTTCCTCGCCGGCACGGCGTACCTGGACGGGCAGCGGCCCTCACTGATCATGGCGCGCGGCTACTACACCCGGAGCGTCGTCGTGGCCTGGGACTTCCGCAACGGCTCGCTGACCCGGCGCTGGACCTTCGACTCCAACTCGGCCGGCTCGCAGTACGCCGGCCAGGGGAACCACGCGCTGACCATCGGCGACGTCGACGCCGACGGCCGGGACGAGATCCTGTACGGGGCGATGGCGATCAACGACAACGGCTCGCCGCTGTGGAACACCGGGTACGGGCACGGCGACGCGGCGCACCTCGGCGACCTCGACCCGAGCCGGTCCGGACTGGAGTACTTCAAGGTCAGCGAGGACTCCTCGAAGCCGTCGTCCTGGTTCGCCAACGCGCGTACCGGGCAGGTCTACTGGTCGACGTCGCCCGCCGGGGACAACGGCCGGGGCGTGGCCGGGGACATCTACGCCGGCAGCGCCGGGGCGGAGTCCTGGTCGTCGGCGGCCGACGGGTTGCGCAGCCCGAGCGGGTCGAACGTCGGCCGCAAGCCGTCGTCGGCGAACTTCCTGATCTGGTGGGACGGTGATCCGGTCCGGGAACTGCTGGACCAGACCCGGATCGACAAGTACGGCACCGGCTCGGACACCCGGCTGCTCACCGGCAGCGGGGTGGCGTCGAACAACGGCACCAAGGCGACGCCGGCGCTCTCGGCGGACATCCTCGGCGACTGGCGCGAGGAGGTGATCTGGCGGACCAGCGACAACGGCGCGCTGCGGATCTACAGCACGCCGACCCAGACCAGCACCCGGATTCACACCCTGATGCACGACCCGATGTACCGGGTGGCGATCGCCTGGCAGAACACCGCCTACAACCAGCCGCCGCATCCGAGCTTCTTCATCGGCAACGGCATGTCGACCCCGCCGGCACCCTCGATCTACCTGCGGTGACCCGGTCCGGGGCCGGCCGGCGGTCGGGTCCCCCGGGAAACGCGAAGCCGCACCGGCTCGCGGGGCCGCTCAACTCCCCGCGTGCCGGTGCGGCACACACCGCGACATCACGCGACCCGTCCCGATCGCGCTTGTCGAACCACCACCGGTAAGAACAATAGGCGGCTTCCGGTGCGCGGCGGTGACAGCACGGTGAAGAGTGTGTTTCGCGACATCCGGACGCCGTGACACCGCTCACACCCGAGGCCCGCCCGGTGTCGTCCGGGAGCCGCCCGGCGCGGCAGCGACCCCGGGTCCCGACCGGCGTCGTCAGCCCTGCCGGCGGAGCCCTCCGGCGACCTTCTCGGCGATCAGCTCGTACGAGCGCACGCGGTCGGCGATGTCGTAGACCATGGTGGTGAGCATCAGCTCGTCGGCCTCGGTCCGGGCCAGCAGGTCGGTGAGCTGCCGGCGTACCGTCTCCGGCGAACCGAGCGCCTGCCCCTCCCGCCGGTCCAGCACGAACCGCCGCTCCAACTCGGTGTACGGGTACGCCGCCGCCTCCTCCGGACTGGCCAGCGGGGCCGGTCGGCCAGTACGCAGCCGCAGGAACGACAGCGAGGCCGGGCCGGATAGCCACTCCGCCCGTTCGTCGTCGGAGGCGCAGACCGCGTTGACCGCCACCATCGCGTACGGCCGGTCCAGCCAGCGCGACGGCCGGAAGTTCTGCCGGTAGAGGGTCAGCGCCGGCAGGGTGTTCGCGGCGCTGAAGTGGTGCGCGAAGGAGAAGGGCAGGCCGAGCAGCCCGGCGAGTCGGGCGCTGAACCCGCTGGAGCCGAGCAGCCAGATCGCCGGCCGGTCGCCCTGGCCCGGGGTGGCGGTGATCGGGCCCGGCCGGTCCCCGGTGAAGTAGTTGACCAGGTCGTCCAGTTCCTCCGGGAAGTTCTCGGCGGAGAGCCCGGCCATGGTGCGGCGCAGGGCCAGCGCGGTCGCCTGGTCGGTGCCGGGCGCCCGGCCGATGCCCAGGTCGATCCGGCCCGGGTGCAGCGCCTCCAGCGTGCCGAACTGCTCGGCCACCACCAGCGGCGCGTGGTTGGGCAGCATCACCCCGCCGGACCCGACCCGGATGGTCGAGGTGCTCGCCGCCACGTGCGCGATCAACACGGCCGGCGCGGAGCTGGCGATCGCCGGCATGTTGTGGTGCTCGGCCACCCAGAACCGGTGGTAGCCGAGTTCCTCGGTGCGCCGGGCGAGTGCGGTGGTGTGCCGCAGGGCCGCGCCGGCGGTGGTGCCGGTGGCGACCGGGGCGAGATCGAGGACGGAGAGCGGTACGTTGATCACATCTGCGCCAACCGGCGACGAGCCGGTTTTCTTCCGGCGGCCTCCCACCCCCGACCGCCGGGTGTGACGCCGGGCACCGTGGCCGGTCCGGATCAGCGGGTTGTCGGGCGGGCCCGGATCAGCGGGCTGTCGGGCGGGCCCGGACGTGCAGGCGTTCGCCCTGCGGCCCGAAGAGGGAGAGGACCTCGGCGACGCCCGGTCCGGGGTTGGAGACGTGGTGCGGAACCCGGGTGTCGAACTCGGCGACCTCGCCGGGGGTCAGGATCAGGTCGTGCTCGCCGAGCCGCAGGCGCAGCCGGCCGGAGAGCACGTAGAGCCATTCGTAGCCCTCGTGGGTCTGCTGTTCGTTCTCGCCGCTCGGGGTGTTCGGCGGGAGGATCTGCTTGAACGCCTGCAAACCGCCGGGTCGGCGGGTCAGCGGAAGGAACGTGACGCCGTGCCGGACGATCGGTCGGGGATACACCCGGGGGTCGGCGGTGGCGGGCGCGTCGACCAGTTCGTCGAGGGAGACCTGGAAGGCCCGGGCGAGCGGCAGCAGCAGTTCCAGGGTCGGCCGGCGGCCACCGGACTCCAACCGGGAGAGGGTACTCACCGAGATGCCGGTCACCTCGGAGAGCTGGGTCAGCGTGGTGCCGCGCTGTTGGCGCAGCTCCCGCAGCCGGGGGCCGACCGAGGCCAGGGCGAACTCTTCATTTGCCATACCGGCAAGGATAGTTGCTGAAATCCCGATCCGCGCCGCACCGTGGGTGGGTACCTCCGACGAAGGGAAACGTCCGTGGAGCAGACCTATGACGTGGTGGTGATCGGTGGCGGTGCCGCCGGACTGGCCGGAGCCCTGGCGCTGGCCCGGGCCCGGCGGTCGGTGCTGGTGGTGGACGACGGAACGCCCCGCAACGCGCCGGCCGACCGGGTGCACAACTACCTGGGCCGGGAGAGCACGCCGCCGGCGGAGCTGATCGCTGACGGGCGCGCCGAGGTGACCCGGTACGGCGGCGAGATCCACGCCGGCCGGGTCGAGACGGTCGCCCGGGACGGTGACGGTTTCCGGCTGAGCCTGGACGGTGGAGCCGAACTGCGGGCCCGCCGGCTGCTGGTCACGACCGGACTGGTCGACGAACTGCCCGAGCTGCCCGGCCTGGCCCAGCGGTGGGGCCGCGACGTACTGCACTGCCCGTACTGCCACGGCTGGGAGGTGCGCGACCGCCGGATCGGCGTACTCGTCAGCGGGCCGACCGCCGTGGCGATGCACCAGGTGAACCTGTGGCGGCAGTGGAGTCCACAGGTGATGCTGCTGACGCAGGACGGCCCGCCGCTGGAGCCGTCCGACGCCGAACAGCTCGCCGCCCGGGCCATCCCCGTGGTACCCGGCCGGGTCACCGGGCTGGAGATCGCCGACGACACGCTCACCGGGGTACGCCTGGCCTCCGGCGAGGTCGTCGCGCTGGACGCCGTCGTGGTCGCACCCCGGTTCACCGCCCGGGCCGGCGTACTCGAGTCGCTCGGGGTCAAGCCGGTCGACGTGGAGATGGGCGGGCACGTCGTCGGCAGCCAGATCCCGGCCGACCCGAGCGGGCTGGCGGTACCCGGGGTCTGGGTCGCCGGCAACGTGGCGGACGTACGGGCCCAGGTCATCTCGGCCGCCGCGTCCGGCCTGCTCGCCGGGGCGGCCATCAACGCCGACCTGGTCGCGGAGGAGACCCGCGACGCCGTCGAGTCCTACCGGCACCAGGTGCGCACGATGTTCGAGCGGGACGCCTGGGAGGAGCGCTACCGCGCCCGACCGGCGATCTGGAGCGGACGTCCCAACCCGCAGCTCGTGGCCGAGGCGGCCGACCTGGCCCCGGGCCGGGCCCTCGACGTCGGCAGCGGAGAGGGCGCCGACGCCATCTGGCTCGCCGAGCGGGGCTGGCGGGTGACCGGGGTGGACATCTCGACCACGGCACTCGGCCGGGCCGCCGCGCACGCCAGCGCGGCCGGTGCCGAGGTCGCCGGCCGGATCGAGTGGCTGCACGCGGACCTGCGCGAGCAGCCGCCCGCCGAGGGGCGGTACGACCTGGTCTCCGCGCAGTACATGCACCTGCCCGGCGAGGCGCGACGGGAGCTGTTCGCCCGGCTCGCCGCCGCGGTGGCCCCGGGCGGCACCCTGCTGATCGTCGGGCACCACCCGTCCGACCTGCGGACCTCGGCACACCGGATGCACTTCCCGGAGATGATGTACACCGCCGAGGAGATCGCGTCCGGGCTCGACCCGAGCACCTGGACGGTGCTGACCGTCGATGCCCGGTCCCGGCCGGCGGCGGATCCGGAGGGACACCCGGGTGAGGTCTCCGACGCCGTGCTGGTCGCCCGCCGGCGCGCCGGTCAGTCCGGCGCGGTCAGGTCCGAATAGTCCTCGGCGGTCAGCGGTGCCCGGGACAGCGCACCGTCGGCGCGGGGAATGCCCAGGTGCTCCCCGTCCTGTTCGAAGGTGACCCGGTCGACGTCGGGGCGTGCGGTCAGTGTCCGGACGATCTGGCCGAAGGCCAGGATCTGGTCGTTGCGGCCGGTGCCGGCGAGTCCGGCGCCGACCTCGACCGTCGCCTCGCCGCCCGCGACCCGCACCCCGAGGATCGTGTCCGGGCCGGTGACCGAGCTGGTCAGCCCGGAGTGCTGCTCGTCGTCGGTCGGGCCGGCGAGGAGCAGGTCCAGGTGCGCGGTGGCCGGCAGCGGGGCCGGCAGCCGGCGGACGACCGGCACGAGCTTGCCGTCGCGGACGTAGTACACCCGCTCGACCGCCAGTCCGGAGGGACCGGGAGACGGCGGGGGCCGGGTCACGGTCCCGACGGTGCCGGGCGGCGACTCGATCGACCGAGGTGTCTCCTCGGTCGGCACCTGGCAGCCGGCCAGCAGGGCGAGCAGGACCAGCAGCGGCGGGACGCGGCGCCGGTGTCTCATCGCGGTTCCACCGGAAGTTCGACCCGGAAGCGGGCACCGCCGCCCGGCCGGTCGAGTACGGCGACCCGCCCGCCGTGCGCGGCCGTGTGTTGCGCCACGATGGCGAGCCCGAGCCCGGTGCCCTCGCTGTCGCCACGGGTGCTGGCGGTCCGGCCACGGACGAACCGGTCGAAGATCACCTGCTTGTCGTCCGGGGCGACACCGGGTCCCTCGTCGTCGACCTCGACGTAGTAGAGGCCGGCGGACTGGCCCAGCCGGACCGCGCAGGCACCGCCGCCGTGCCGGCCCGCGTTGTCGATCAGGTTGACCAGCACCTGCTCCAGCCGCCGCCGGTCGACCACCCACACCCGGTCGTCGAGATCGCCCTGTTCGAGCAGTGTCTCCGGCAACCGCCGGGACCGGCACACCTGGCGGGCGAGGTTGACCACGTCGACCGGGCCGCGATCGGCCGGCCGGTCGGTGCGGGCCAGCTCCAGCAGGTCGTTGACGAGCCGCTGGAACCGGGTCACCTCGTCGGCGACGAGGCCGGCGGCGGTGGCGCTTGGGTCGTCGAGATGGTTCCGCCGCCGCCCGAGTACGCTCGCCGCCGCCGCGAGGGTCTGCAGCGGGGAACGCAGTTCGTGACTGACGTCGGCGGCGAACCTGCGATCCCGCTCGATCCGCCGG
This sequence comes from Plantactinospora sp. B6F1, assembly GCF_040120695.1. NCBI lineage: Bacteria > Bacillati > Actinomycetota > Actinomycetes > Micromonosporales > Micromonosporaceae > Plantactinospora > Plantactinospora sp. B6F1. The sequence continues at coordinate 52,501 of NZ_JBEEAC010000020.1, forward strand.
GCGAGCTGGTTGACCATCTCGTTGAAGGAGGTGGTCAGCTGCGCGAGGTCCGGCTCGGTGGCCGGGTCGAGCCGCGCGCCGAGGTCCCCCTTGGCGATCTCCTGCGCGGCGCTGGTGACCAGGGTGAGCGGCCGCATGGTGTACCGGGTGCTGTACCAGCCGATCCCGGCACCGGCGGCGGCCGTGACCATCGCCACCAGGGTCAGTACGAGGCCGAGCACCTGGAGGGTGTGTTCCAGTTCGTCCAGGTAGTCGACGTGGTAGAAGACGGTCGTTCCGGCCAGTGGCACGCCGATCACCAGGGCGGGCTGTCCCTGGGTCCGCACCCGCTGGATCGCCGGACGACCGGCGCGTGCGGCCCGCTGGAGCAGCTCCGGGATCGCCTCGGTGGTGCCGGCGTCGGCATTGCGTGCGTACCAGAGGCCGTCCCGCCACAACACGGCACGGCGGGTCTGGCCGGTGTCCAGCGACCGCAGGATCTCGACGATGTCCGGCCGTTCCGTACGCAGTCGGGCCCGTACGACCGTCGCCTCCAGGTAGGCGGCCCGCACGGCCGTACGTTCCCGTTCGTCGAGCAGCGCGTTCCGGGTGAGCTGGTACGACACCAGGGCCATCATGGCCGACAGGATCAACGCGCCGACGGTGAAGCCCGCGGTCACCCGGGCGCGCAGGCCGGCCCGCCTCATCGCTGCAGCCGGTAGCCCAGGCCGCGGACGGTGACGAGATGCCGGGGCGCGGCCGGATCCTCCTCGATCTTCTGCCGCAGCCGGCCCACGTGGACGTCGACCAGGCGCTCGTCACCCACGGTGTAGTCCCAGACACGCTCCAGGAGTTGCTGGCGGCTGAGTACCCGTCCGGCGTGGTAGGCCAACTCGCAGAGCAGCCGGAACTCGGTCCGGGTCACCGCGACCGGGTTGCCGCCGAGCCGTACCTCGCCGGCCTCGGGTACCACCTCCAGGTCGCCGAAGCTCAGCCCCGGCACCGGGGTGAGCGCGGTGCGGGACCGGCGCCGCAGGGCACGCAGCCGTGCCGTCAGTTCCTTGACCGCCACCGGCTTGACCAGGTAGTCGTCGGCACCGGCCTCCAGCGCGGCGACGATGTCGTGGGTGTCGTCCCGGGCGCTGACCACGACGATCGGTACCCCGTCGTTGCGCCGCAGTTCGCGGATGCACTCGTATCCGTCGATGCCGGGCAGCATCAGGTCGACCAGGACCGTCTCGGCGGGGCGTCGCCGCTGCTCGGCGATGCCCTCCTCGGCTGTCGCCGCGGCTCGGACGGTATAGCCCTCGTCCTGTAACGCGAGGGTCAGTGACAGCCTGATCCGGTCGTCGTCGTCGATCACGAGCACACCTGTCATCCAGTCATGATGCGCGCTGCCGGTGGCGTCGGGGAAATCGTGCGTGACATGCCAGCGGCCACGACGTCATGAAACTGTCATATGGCTGCGGAGATACCGAGACAACTCAGAACCATGCTGGGCATGCCGATCGTGCGGTCCCGAGGAGGTGTCGGATGAACGAGGACGACCACCAGGTGACCACGCCAGTTTCGGCTCGGGCCACCGCCGCCGTCCGGGTCGAGGTGGCCGTCACCGGCCGGCTGGACCGGGCCTCGGTGCCGGGACTCGACGCGGCTGTCGAGGCCGCCCTGCGACGCGGCTCGACCGACATCGTGGTGGACGTGGCGCAGTGCCACTACGCCGACGCCGCCGGGATCGCCCTCCTGCTCGACCTGCACCGCCGCAGCCGGCGGATCGGCGGAAGACTCGCCCTGCGCGCGCCCTCGGCGCGGCTGCGGCGGCTGTTGGAGATCGCCCGGGTGGACAAGGTGCTGGCGGTCGATCCGGTCGCGGTCGAGCGCCGGACCGCGGTCCAGATCCCGGGCCCGGCGGACGAGGCCGACGCCTCCCGGCCGGTGGGATAGTCGGCCGCTCGCCGTCACGAAATGACCTTCCTCCTCCCCCGGAAGAGTGCGTGGCAGGGCCGGCGTCGGTTCGAGCCGGTCCTGTCACGCACCGGGGGTTGCGCGTCCGTGGCCAGGAGGCCCGAGATGACCGTCGTACCCGATGTGGACAGCAACACCGTCAACCTGATCTGTGACCACTGTGGCGCCGTCACCGTCAGCGCCGACCAACGGATCCGAGTCGGCGAGGAGGTCTGGCGACTCACCGCCGAACACGGCTGGACGGGCTCGCCGTTCGCCGCCGGACCACACCGCTGTCCCGCCTGCGCCACCAGCCGGCTCGTGGCCCGTCCGGAGATCGCCGGTCCACCGGCGACCCCGCGTGCCGTGCGGGGCCCACGGGTGGAGTACGAGCCGGCCGCCGCCGTGGTGTGGTTCGGCGGGGACATCGACCTGTTCGGCGCCGAGATGCTCCGCCAGGCGCTGATGGCGGCCGGTGCGGTACGCCGCGCCGTCGTGCTGGACCTCAGTGACGTGGAGATGCTCGACTCCGCCGGGCTGGGCGGCCTGGTGCGGGCACACCGGCACATCAAGCGGCGGGGCGGGGTGCTCTGCCTGGCCGCGCCGTCGCGGTACATCGTCACCGTCCTGCACACCATGCGCCTGGACGGGCTCTTCCCGACCTTCCCGGACCGGCGGCGGGCGGTCGACCACCTCGCGGCGTCGCCCGGCGAGGGCTGGGCCGGCCAGCCGGGGCCGGCGGTCGACTCCGGCGGACCGGACCGGGAGGGCGGCCGGGTCGGCTCGGCGGGCGGGGTCGGGCCGTCGCGTCGTGGCCGTGCCTCCGGGCGGCCCAGGGCGCGGTACTGAACCCTTCGCCGTGCCAGCAGAGCACCGGACTCAACCCCCGGACGACGAGGTGACAGCCGTCCCGATCAGTCGCCGGTACGCCACCGGATCGGTCGGCCCCTCCGTGCCCAGGCACACCACCCGGGTCCGCACGTCGACATCGAGCGCCGTGCGCAGCCGCGCGCAGTCGGGGTCGGAGACGAGCCGGCGTAGCCCGGCAAGCGTCGCCGCACCGCAGTCGCCGATGCGCATTCCCCAGCCGGCCAGGTCGCTCATCGCCACGGTCACCTCGGCGTCGGTGACGGTGAGTGTGCCGGCCAGACCGTCGCGCAGCGTCGGCCAGGCCACCGGCGAGGGGGTCGCGCAGTCCAGGCCGCTCATGGTGGTGCCCGGGGTCGGCACGGTGACCGGTCTGCCCACCCGCAGCGAGCAGGTGAGGCAGGCGGCGGTGGCCGGCTCGACTCCGACCACCCGGGTCGGCCGGCTCTCGTGCACCGCCCACCGGACGGCGGCGGCGGCCAGCGCACCGACGCCGATCGGCACCACCAGGAGATCGGGTGGGTCGTCGAGTTGCTCGGCGAGTTCCCGGAACAGGGTGCTGTAGCCGTCGACGACCCAGGCCGGCGAGTCGGGCTCGCCACTCGGCGCGAAGTCGGCGACCAGGGCGTGACCGGCTCTGTCCGCGTACCGGTGGGCGGTCTCGGCGGCCCCGTCATAGGTCCCGCCCTGAACCACCCGCGCCCCCTCCGCGACGATCGCGGCGGCACGTTCGGCGCTGGCCCCGGCCGGTAGGTAGATCCGGCAGGACAGGCCGCGATCGGCAGCGCACCGGGCCACCGCCCGGCCGTGGTTGCCGGCACTGGCGGCGACCAGCGTGTGCGTGTCGGGGCGCCGCCGCAGCACCCGCTCCACCGCCCAGGACGTCCCGAGGATCTTGAAAGCCGGCAGTCCGAACCGGTCCGACTCGTCCTTCAGCGCGACCTCGCCCAGCCCGAGTTCGGCGGCGACGGCCGGCAGGGAGCGCACCGGCGTGGCGGCATACCCGGGCAGGCCGCGGTGGAAGTGGTACACCTCGGCCCCGCCGGGTGGCGGCACCCGGCCGGGCCGGAACGCCGGGTTCGGCGTGGGCCCGGCATCGGGATGCATCGCTGCCATGGTGACCAAGTCTCGGCGAGCGCGGCCGGCGGCGCATTGTGCCGACCCACGAAGTCGGCCCCCGTGCTTCGTTCCAGGTGACGCCGTCACCGTCCATCGCGCCGGTTACCGTCGGCGCCGTGACCGTTCTCCAGGTAACCCCGGACCGGGACGTCGGCGCGCGGTGCGAGGCGGTGGTCGTCGCGGTGGTGTCCGGCCCGCGGGGAGCGGAGCCGGTCGGCACCGATCCGGACACCGACGTGGTACGGCGGGCGCTGCGGCGGCGCGGTGCCACCGGCCGGGCTGGCGAGGTCACCGTGCTCGGCGTGCTCGGTCCCGGCCCGGGACCGGTGATTGTCGCCGTCGGGCTGGGCCGACCGTCGGCGCCGGTAGCCGGGCGAGCCGGCGAGCCACCGTCGACTCCCCGCCACGACCACGAGACGCTGCGCCAGGCGGCCGGTGCGGCGGTGCGGGCGCTGGCCGGTACCGCCTCGGTGGCGCTGGCGCTGCCGCTGCCCGACGCCGCCTCGGTCGGCGCGGCCGCCGAGGGCGCGCTGCTCGGCGGGTACGCGTTCACCCGGTACCGCACGGTGTCACCGGCCGGAGCCGCGCCACCGGTCGGTGAGGTCATGCTGCTCGCCCGGGACACCGGCCCGGCGGTGCGGGACGCCGTACACCGGGCCAGGATCGTCGCCTCGGCGGTGTCGCTGGCTCGCGACCTGGTGAACACGCCACCGTCGGACCTGCATCCGGCCGACTTCGCCGCGCTCGCCGCGGACACCGCCGGCTCCGTCGACGCCGACCTGCACGCCGACGTCCTCGACGAGGCAGCGCTCCGGGCCGGTGGCTTCGGCGGTATAGCCGGGGTAGGGCAGGGTGCCCACCATCCGCCGCGACTCGTCAGGTTGCGCTACCGCGGCGCTGGCACGCGTCGGGTGGCGCTGGTCGGCAAGGGCGTCACGTTCGACTCGGGCGGACTCTCGCTCAAGCGTCCGGCCGGAATGGCGCAGATGAAGATGGACATGGCCGGGGCCGCCGCGGTGCTGGCCGCGGTGCGGGCCGTCGCCGCGCTGCGGCTGCCGATCGGCGTCGATGCCTGGCTGCCGCTGGCCGAGAACCTGCCGGGCGGCGGGGCGATCCGCCCCTCGGACGTGCTGACCATGCGCAACGGCCGCCGGGTCGAGGTGGTGGACACCGACAACGAGGGACGGCTCATCCTGGCCGACGCGCTCGCCCGGGCCGCCGAGGAACGCCCGCACGCGCTGGTCGACGTCGCCACGCTGACCAGCGCCCAGATCATCGCACTCGGGCACCGGATCATCGGGGTGATGGGCAACGACGACCGGCTGCGTGCGGCGGTACTGGCGGCCGCGCGGCGGGCGGGCGAGCCGGCCTGGGCGATGCCGCTGCCGGAGCACCTGCGCCCCCGGCTGGACTCGACCATCGCCGACCTGGCGAACCGGGACCCGGGGGCGGGCGGGATGCTGGTGGCAGGCATGTTCCTGCGCGAATTCGTCCCGTTCGACCTGCCCTGGGCACACCTGGACATTGCCGGCCCTGCGTACCACGACGGGGAGCCGTACGGCTACACACCGACCGGTGGAACGGGCGCCGCAGTGCGTACTCTCGTACACCTGATCGACGGTCTGACCAGCGCGGATCTATCATGAGTAGCATGATCGAATCCTTCCGGGGGATCCCGGTGGATGAGCTGATCGCGGCGCTCGGGGGTGCGGCGCTGCACCCGGTGCGCCTGCCGGAGCCGGCGCCGGTGGTGCGGGGCGTGGTGATCCACGCGCCCGGCGACCCGGTGCCGGAGCCGGACCTGCTGGCGCTCTGCGCGGCGCCCGACGGGATGCCGCCGCCGGCCAGCATCGCCGTGGTGGTCCGCGCGGGTCAGATCGCCGCGGCGCTGGAACGGGTGCCGCCGACGACCGCGGTGTTCAGCGCGCCCGACGCGGCCCGGTGGAGCGACCTGTACGACCGGGTGCGCTGGGCCCTGCGGGACTCGCTCGGCCAGCTCGCCGTGCACGACGCCTTCCAGCTCGCCGACGCGCTGGCCACCGCGCTCGGCGGCGCGGTCAGCATCGAGGACGCCAACCGGCGGGTGGTGGCGTTCAGCACCATCCCCGGCCAGTCGATCGACGACGTGCGCCGGCAGGGCATCCTCGACCGCACCGTGCCCGACCACGTCGAGCGGGAGCAGTGGTACGCCCGGCTGTGGCGCGAGACCGGGGTGCTGGAGTTCACCGGCGGTACGGAGAGCACGTCCCGGACGGCGGTCGCCATCCGGTCCGGCGCCGAGCCGCTGGGCTCGATCTGGGTGGTCGGCGCCCGGGAGTCACTCAGCCCCGACGCCGACGAGATCCTGCGACGGGCGGTCGGGGTGGTGGCGATCTGCCTGGCCCACCAGGACCATTTCGCCTCGCGCGGGCGAGAGGCACGGGGGCAGATCCTGCGCCAGTTGCTCGGCGGTGTCCCCGGCGGCACCGTTCCCGGGTACGCGCTGCCCGGGGCGACCGTGCTGGTCGCGTTCGCCCGCGCCGAGCGGGCCGGCGACGACCGGGAACTGCTCGACACCCGGCTCTCCGACGTTTTCAGCCTGCATGCCCAGCGGTTCCAAGGGCTCGGGCTGGCCGCCGCGATCGACGGCCGGGTCTACGCGCTGCTGCCGGCCGCCACCCGAGCCCGGCTCGGCGCGCAGCTCTGGGCCATGATCGCCCGGATCGCTCCGGCCGGTGGGCTGCTCGCGGTCGGCCCGGCGCTGGACGAGGTCGCGGCGCTGCCCCAGGCCCGTCAGCAGGTCGACCGGCTGCTGGCGTTGCGGGCCCGCTCCGGAGCGGCGGCCGGCGATATCGCCTACGTCGAGGACGAGCGGGACGCGCTCCTGCTCGCCGAGGTGGCCGAGGCGGTACGCGAGGTCCCGGCGATGCGCTCCGGGGTGGCCTGCAAGATCGCGAGCTACGATCGCGAGCACGGCACCGCGTACGTCCCGACGCTGCGGGCCTGGTTCGAGGCGGGCGGGGACGTGGCCGCTGCCGCGGACCGGCTGCATGTGCACGCGAACACGTTCCGATACCGGATGACCCGGGCGGGCACCCTGTTCGGCCTGCGGCCGGACAGCGCCGACGAGCGCCTGCTGTTGCATCTGCAGCTACGCCTGGCCGATTTCGACTGAGCGCCCTTGGCGAAGCTCACAATGCCTCCGCTGCGGGTTGGTGCCGCCACGCCAAAGACACCCGGGACGAGGCAGAACATGCTGTCCGGAACCGATTCGAGGTCCTGCCGGTATGGGAGTGACATGAGAAGATCCGCATTCATAGCCGTCCTCAGCTCCGGTGTGCTGGCCCTGACCGCGTGCTCCGGGGCGTCGAATCAGGCCACCGGCGACGACAGGTACGCCGACGGCGGCACCTTCACGATGGGCTTCGAGAGCGACCCGGGGGCACTCGACCCGGCCACGGCGGTGCAGGGCAGCACGAACCTGCTGCTCTCCTTCGCGTACGACACGCTGACATACATCGACCGGGACGGTGGCCTGGTCGGCGGGCTGGCCGAGAAGTGGACGGTCGAGGCGTCGGCCGTGCACTTCACCCTGCGCAAGAACGTGACCTGCTCCGACGGTTCCCCGGTCGGCCCGGCGGAGGTGGCCAACAGCATCAATCGGGTGGCCGACCCGAAGACCAAGTCCCCGCTGCTCGGGGTGCTGATCCCGACCGGGGTCAAGGCAGAGGCGGACGAGGCGGCCGGCACGGTGACGATGCGGACGCCGGAGCCGAACCAGTTCCTGCTGCACAGCACGGTGGCCATCTTCATCACCTGCGGCAAGGGACTGGCCGACCCGTCGACGCTGGCCAAGACCACCTCCGGTTCGGGGCCGTACGAGCTGGTCGAGTCGGTGGCGAACGACCACTACACGCTGAAGAAGCGCCAGGGCTACACCTGGGGACCGGGCGGTGCCAGCAGCGACGCCAAGGGCATGCCCGAGACGGTCGTGCTCAAGGTGGTCAGCAGCGAGTCGACGGCGGCGAACCTGCTGCTTGCCGGCGAGCTCAACGCCGCGCACTTCACGGGCGCGGACCGGACCCGGGTGACGGCGGCGCGCGGGATCACCCACGACGTGCTCCCCGCCGGGCCCGGCGAGTTCTTCTACAACCAGGACCCGGCCCGTCCCGGCGCCGACCCGGCGGTACGCCGAGCGCTGACCATGGCGCTGAACCTGGACGAGCTGGGCAAGGTGAGCACCCAGGGCACCGGGGTGAAGATGACCGGGATGACCACCCTGTCGCCGCGCCCGTGCCGGGTCGACAGCGTCACCGGCCATGTGCTCGCGCACGACGTGGAGGCGGCCAAGGCCGCGCTGGACGCGGCGGGCTGGCGGGCCGGTCCGGACGGCGTACGGGTCAAGGACGGCAAGAAGCTGGCGGTCACGATTCTCTACAACACCGACTTCGGTGCCGGTGAGCAGGCCGGGGCGGAGTACCAGGCCGACGCCTGGCGGAAGATCGGCGTTGCGGTCGAGCTGAAGGGCCAGGCCAGCGGCGCGTGGAGCGACGCGCTGTTCAAGACCGGTGACTGGGACGTCGCGGCGGTCGGCATCGGGGTGAGCCTGCCGTCGCAGCTGACCGGATACCTGTCCGGCAAGGCCGTACCGGACGGCTCGAACTTCGCCAACATCCAGAACACCCGGTACACCGAGCTGGTGGCCAAGGCGTCGGCGGTGCCGGACCTGGAGGGCGGCTGCAAGGTCTGGGCGGAGGCCGAGTCGGCGCTCTTCGACAACGTCGATGTGGTGCCGTTCATCGACAAGACCCAGGTCCTGGCGATGAAGAACGCCGAGATCTTCGTTCCGGGCGGGCTGGCCCAGCCGACGTCGATCCGGATGTTGAAGGACTGACCTGATGAAGGTGCTCGCCCGGGTGATGCGGTTCGCGGCATCGATGGTGCTCCTGCTGGTGGCGTCGTTCGCCATGATCCACCTCATCCCGGGCGACCCGGTCCGGGCCGCGCTCGGCCCGACCGCACCGGCCGAACTGGTCCAGCAGCGGCGCTCCGAACTTGGCCTGGACGATCCGATCGCGGTCCAGTTCGGGCGCTACCTGCGGGACGTCTTCACCGGCGACCTGGGCACGTCCTTCGTGTCCCGGCAGCCGGTGGCGGAGATCATCGGGGCGCGCCTGCTGAGCACCCTCGAACTGGCCGCCCTGGCCACCCTGGTCGCGATGCTGATCGCGATCCCGATCGGCATGCTGCTCGCGACGCGTACCGAGAACGGCCGCAACCGCGCCAGTGAACTGGTCTTCACCTCGGTGACCGGCGTGCTCGCCACGATCCCGGACTTCCTGCTCGCGGTCGGCCTGGTGGTGGTCTTCGCGGTGAACCTGGCCTGGCTGCCGCCGGCCGGCAAGGGCGGGCCGGAGTCGTATCTGCTGCCGATCATCGCGCTGGCGGTCGGGCCGGCGGCGGTGCTGGCCCGGCTGGTCCGGGTGGAGGCGCTGCGCGAGCTCGGCACCGACTACGTACGGATGGCTCGGGCCAAGCGGCTGCCGGCGTGGCGGGTCCAGCTACGGCACCTGCTGCCGAACACCCTCACCGCCACCCTGACCGTCGGCGGCCTGCTGCTCAGCTCGCTGGTCACCGGCACGGTGATCGTCGAGTACGTCTTCGCCTGGCCCGGCCTCGGCTCACGGATCGTCGAGTCGATCACGGACAAGGACTACCCGGTCGCCCAGGCGGCGATCCTCGTCTACGGAGCGATCGTGCTCGTCGTCAATCTGGTGGTGGACCTGGCGCTGGCCGTCCTCGACCCGCGCTCTGAGATCAGGAACGGCTGATGGGCCGGCTGCTGCGCTCACCCGCCGGGCTGACCGGCCTGTTGCTGGTGCTGGCCTGTGTGGTGCTGGCGGTGATCGGCCCGCCGTTGTGGGACGACGAGGCGGCCCGGATCAACGCCGGGGAGATCCTCCAGGGCCGCGGCGACGCGCACCCGCTCGGCACCGACAGCCTCGGCCGGGACGTGCTGGCCCGGGTGCTGGTGGCCAGCCGGCTCTCCCTGGTGCTGGCCGCGCTCGCCGTGCTGATCGGGGTGGTCATCGGGGTGCCGCTGGGCGTGCTGCCCGCCGTGCTGCCCCGCCGGGCCGGCCGGTTCGTGGTCGGCCTGGTCAACTCGCTGGTGGCGTTCCCCGGCCTGCTGCTGGCGATGTTCACCACGATCGTGCTCGGGTTGGGGGCCCGGGGCGCGGTCTTCGGCATCGGGCTGGCGACGGCTCCGGCACTGGCCCGGCTGACGTACACGCTGACCGCCTCGGTCGCCGGCTCCGACTACGTCGCCGCGGCCCGGCTACTGCGGGTGCCGCGTCGGTGGATCATGGCCCGGCACATCCTGCCGAACGTGGCCGAGCCGATCATCCTGAACATCGCCATGTTCCTCGGCTCGGCGCTGCTCGGCCTGGCCGGGCTCTCCTTCCTCGGGCTCGGCGTGCAGGCACCCGACTACGACTGGGGCCGACTGCTGAACGAGGGCCTGGAGCGGGTGTACGTGCACCCGGAGGTGGCGGTCGGCCCGGCGGCGGCCATCATGGTCGCCGGTCTTGGCTTCCACCTGTTCGGCGAGAGCCTGGCCCGGATCGCGGCCCGGCAGGCCCCGCCCGGCGCACCCGACACCTCGTCGGCGTCCCCGGCCGGGCCGGACGTCTCATCGCCGGCCTCCCCGACACCGGCCGCCGCCGACCCGGTGCCGGACGGTCCGGGCGACGTGCTGGACCTGCGCGACCTGTGGGTGACCTTTCCCGGCGGCGCCGCCTGCGTGCGCGGCGTCTCCCTGACGGTGAACTCCCGCGAGATCGTCGGCATCGTCGGGGAATCCGGCAGCGGCAAGAGCCTGACCGCCATGGCCGTCGGCGGTCTGGTGCCGTACCCCGGTACCGTCCGCACCGCCCGGCTGACCCTGGACGGCAGCGACCTGACCCGGCTCGCCCCGGCCGCCCGGCGCCGGCTGCTCGGTACCTCGCTGGCGATGGTCTTCCAGGATCCGATGGCCGCGCTGAACCCGGCGCTGCGGGTCGGCTCGCAACTGGCCGAGGTGCCGATCGTGCACGAGCGGCTGTCCCGGCGGCCGGCCTGGCGGCGGGCCGTGGACCGGCTCGGCCAGGTCGGCATCGGTGAACCGGGCCGGCGGGCCCGGCAGCGCCCGCACGAGTTCTCGGGGGGCATGCGCCAGCGGGCGACCATCGCGATGGGCCTGATGGGTACGCCCCGACTGCTGATCGCCGACGAGCCGACCACCGCGCTGGACGTCACCGTGCAGCGGCAGATCCTGGAACTGCTCACCGAGGTCATCGACCGTACCGGCGCCGGTGCGCTCTTCATCTCGCACGACATGGCGGTGATCTCGCAGATCTGCCACCGGGTGGTGGTGATGTACGCCGGCCGGGTGGTGGAGGAACTGCCGGTGGCGGACCTGGTGAGCGAGGCCGCCCACCCGTACACCCGAGCGCTGGTGGCCTGCCTGCCGGACATGCGTACCGACCGGGACCAGCCGCTGGCCACCGTCCCGGGCCGCCCGCCGGCGCCGACCGAGCCGGACACCGGCTGCGCCTTCGCGCCGCGCTGCGATTACGCCACCGACCGGTGCCGGCAGCAGCGGCCGGTGCTGACCCCGGGCCCCGGAGGGCGACGACTGGCCTGCTGGAACCCGGTGTCGGGACCGGTCCGGGAAGGAGCCGACGCGTGAGGATCACCGACCTGACGGTGCGGTACGGCCCGTTCACCGCCGTGGACCGGGTGAGTCTGGAGATCCCGCCCGGCAGCATCGTCGGCCTGGTCGGCGAGTCCGGTTCCGGCAAGTCGACGATCGCCCGGGCGCTGGTCGGGCTGGCCCCGGTGACCGCCGGCACGATCATCGGGCCACCGCCACAGCGGCGGCAGATGGTGTTCCAGAACCCGTACGGCTCGCTGAACCCGCGAATGACGGTCGGCGCGAGCGTGGCCGAAGGGCTGCGGCTGCCACGTGCCGAGCGGGCCACCGAGGTGGCGCGGCTGCTCGAGCTGGTCAGCCTCCCCCCGGCGGTCGCCGGCCGCTATCCCGCGCAGCTCTCCGGCGGGCAGCGCCAGCGAGTGGCGATCGCGCGCGCCCTGGGCGCCCGACCGGAGCTGCTGATCGCCGACGAGATCACCTCGGCGCTGGACGTCTCCGTGCAGGGCACGGTACTCAACCTGGTCCGCGACCTGCGCGCCCGGCTCGGGCTCTCGGTGCTGTTCATCTCGCACAACCTGGCCGTGGTCCGGTATGTCTGCGACCTGGTGGCGGTGCTGCGCGACGGCAGGCTGATCGAGGCCGGCCCGGTCGACGAGGTGGTCACCGCGCCGCGCGAGGAGTACACCAGGGCGCTGATGGCCGCGGTGCCGACGATCGGCGAGCGACTGACCGGGCACGGCCACCGGCACCCGCCGGTCAGGCCGACCTAGCGGCCCGGCAGCGAGGCCGACGTAGCGCCCGCCTGCCAGGTCGAGTAGCCGCAAGCGGCGGGGTGGCGCCTCGGCGGGTGGCTGGCGCCACGGCTCGGCGGGTTTGGGTGGCGCCACGGCTCGGCGGGTGGCTGCGCCACGGCTCAGCGGGCGGTGCGGGAGGCGATCGGCCAGGTGTCGACGAGCACGCCGGCGGAGACCACGAGGATCTCCCGGCCCAGGTTGACCGCCGAGCAGACGTGGTTCGGCACCACCCCGACCAGGTCGCCGACCGCGACCGGCCGCTCCAGCCCGCGTACCACGGCGTGCTCCTCGGTGATCGCGTCGATCGTCGCCCCGGGCGCCTGCGGCAGCAGACCGTACCCGGACAGCCACTCCGGACGATCACCGGAGAGCGCCTTCGAGCCGGCATCCAGCACCGCCTCCCCGGGGCGGGGCACGCTCACCACCCGGGCCGCGACGACCAGCGCGATCTGCTCCACCGGCAGCCCGGTCAGCACGGTCTGCTGCCGGTCGCCGAAGACGTAGGTGCCGGGGCGGATCTCGGTCAACGGTGCGTCGACCCCGTCGACCGTGGTCGGCGTGGAGCCGCCGCTGAGCACCGGCGGACGGCCCAGCAGCCGGGTGAGAGCGGCACCGGCCGTGGCCAGCGCATCCCGTTCGTCGGCCGCGGCGGCCGGGGTGGCGGCGGGATGGGCGTAGGCGTGCCCGGGGTGGGTGAACGCGCCCCGCACGTTCAGCCCGAGCCGCAGGCAGTACCCGGCCAGCTCACCGGCCGCCGCCGCGTCGATACCGGTCCGCCGCCCCCCACAGTCCAGTTCGACCAGCACGTCCAGCGGGTCCGGGGCACCCCGTACCGCCCGGGCCAACGCGTCGGCACCGGCCGTGCTGTCCACCCCGATCGCGAGCCGGATCCGCTCGTGCAGCGCGCGGACCCGGGCTGCGCGGCCGTGCCCCGCCCACATCGGATAGGCGATGAACAGGTCGTCGCAGCCGCCGGCGGCGAACGCCTCCGCCTCGGCAAGCGTCGCCACGGTGAGTCCGGCGGCGCCGTGCGCCACCTGTTGGCAGCCGATCGGCGGGGACTTGTGCGTCTTGGCGTGCGGCCGCAGCGCCACCCCGGCGTTCCGGGCGAGCGTTGCCATCCGTTCGACGTTGGCCGTCATCCGCTCGCGGTCCACCACCAGTGCCGGGGTGTCGACGTCCACCGGCAGCTCGATCGGCGCCATCCGCACCCGCATCCGCTGATCCACTCTGTGAGAATCCCCGCCCGGCGATCGGAGCGCATTGGCGCCCGCACCAAGATGCCTCGCGGCGGATTGGTCCCTCTTCCATCGGCCCGGCCCGTCCAGCCGATCCGGCACCCCGGCCGGCGAACGGTGGTGGGACCGAGGAGGAGGTCGGCCGATCGGCACCCCCCGGGGTCGGTGTCAGGCCACGCCGCGACGCAGGCGGCGGCCCGGCAGGGCCCCGGTCGGTTCACCGCTGCGCAGGGCCAGCACACCGTTGACCATCACATGCCGCACGCCGGTCGCGTACCGGTGCGGGTCGTCCCAGGTGGCGGCATCGAGGACGGTCGCCGGGTCGAGCACGGCGAGGTCGGCGTAGCCGCCGACGGCGATCCGGCCCCGGCCGGGCAGCCGCAGCGTCTCGGCGGGCAGCCCGGTCATCCGGTGGACCGCGGTGGCGAGGTCGAACAGCCTCCGCTCCCGGCAGTAGTACCCGAGGACCCGGGCGAACGTACCGTATGTTCGCGGATGGGTGGCCTGCTCCGACCACGGCGGCACCGCCGGGTGCGCCGAGGCGTCCGAGCCGATCGACACCCAGGGCTGGCGCAGCCCGAGCTCGATGTTCGCCGGGTCGACGAAGAACAGCACCGCCGGGATCCACGGGTCACGGGCGATGATCTCCAGCAGCGCCTCGGCGTCGCCGAGCCCGAACGTGGCGGCGACCTCGGACAACCGGCGGCCCTTCGCCGGCGTACCGTCGCAGAGGTCGCGCAGGATCAGCACGCCGGCACCGCCACCGGCGGCGAGGAAGAGGTTCTCGAAGTCCCTGGACGGCGCCCGCATCTCCGCCGCCATCTCCGCCCGCTGCCCGGGATCGGCCAGCCGCTCGGCGAGCGCGGCCGGTCCGCCCTCGTGGAACCGGGGCGGGATGCACGAGCCGAGCGGGTTGCCACCCGCCTCGTACGGGTACATGTTCGCGCTGACCCGCCGGCCGGCGTCCCGGGCCGCCTGGATCCGCTCGATCGCCGAACGCATCTTCGGCCAGTTCGCCCGGCCTGCGGCCTTGAGGTGGTACACCTCGGCGCGCACCCCGGTCCGTCCGGTCAGCGTCACCAACTCGTCGAGTGCCTCCAGCAGCCGGTCGCCCTCGCTGCGCAGGTGCGAGATGTACAGCCCGTCGTGGGCGGCGATCACCTCGCAGAGCGCGGCCAACTCGTCGGTGTCGGCGAACCGGCCGGGTGGGTAGATCAGCGCGGTGCCGACGCCGAGGGCACCGTCCTGCAACTCCTCGGCCAGCGCCCCACGTACCCGGTCGAGCTCGGCGGCGGTCAGCGGGCGGTCCGCGAAGCCGGCACCGAGATAGCGCAGGTTGGCGCCGCCGACGAAGCTGGCGACGTTCGGCGCGACACCGCCGCGGACGATGGCGTCCAGCCCGTCGCCGAGCCGGGGAAACTCCGCCGACAGGGTCGTCTCGTAGACGTCCCGCAGGTACTCGCCGTACCGGGCGTCGGCCGGGCCGGGCGAATCGGCCTCGCCGAACACCTCGGTCGTGACACCCTGCCGCAGCTCCGACTCGGCCCGCCCGTCGATCCGCATCGCCGCCCAGGCGTGGCTGAGCACGTTGATGAATCCCGGGACCACGGCCAGACCGGTCACGTCCAGCACCCGCCCGCCGTGCTCGGCGGGCGCCGACCCGACACCGACCACCTTGTCGTCGGCCACCAGCACGTCGGCGGGAATCCCCGGCGCGCCGGTGCCGTCGTAGACGGTCCCGCCGCGCACCACCCAGGAAAGACTCATCCGGTCAGCGTGGCGCCGGGGCCGGCCGGTCTCATCGTCGGGTCGGCCTAACCGGTCGCCGTACTCTCGTCGGCAACGACGATGCGCCGGGACCCACCGGTGGGTTGGGGTGAGACCATGAGCAGCGATCTGGGAGCGGAGCGGCGCGGGACGACCGGCGATCCGCGCGGCGCCGTCCGGGTGCCGCCGGGGCTGCCTGCCGAGCTGTCCGAGCTGGTCGAGGCCGAGCGGGCCCGGTTCGGGGTGCCGGGCTGCGCCGTACTGGTGGTGGCGGGCGGCCGGGTCGTGCTCAACGCCGGCTTCGGCGTCCGCGACCTGGCGAGCCGCCGGCCGGTCACGCCGGACACCCTGTTCCCGATCGCCTCGGCGACGAAGACCTTCACCGCGGCGCTCTGCGCGCTGCTGGTCGACCGGGGCCTGCTCTCCTGGGACCAGCCGGTGCGCGACCACCTGCCCGACTTCCGGCTGCACGACCAGATCGCCACCGCCCAGGTCACCCTCGCCGACCTGCTCAGTCACCGGTCCGGCCTGCCCCGCCACGACATCCTCTGGTACGCCGCCCGGGAGGAGGCCGGCCGCGTCGACATGCTGGCCGCGTTACGTCACCTGGACCCGGCCGGCGGGCTGCGCCACGCGTGGCGGTACAACAACCTGCTCTACGCCGCCGCCGGGGAGGCGGCCGCGCGGGCGGCCGGCCGGTCCTACGAGGCGGCGGTACGCGAGTTGCTACTCGATCCGTTGGGCATGCACCGGAGCACGTTCGCCATCGATGACCTGGCCGCCGACGAGGACGCCGCCCAGCCGTACGCGACAGCCGGGCCGGACGGACCGCTCGGGCCGGTGCCGTACACCCGGCTGGACCTGATCGCTCCGGCCGGCGGCCTCAACTCCTGCCTGACCGACCTCGCCCGGTGGCTGCCGACCCTGCTCGGCACCCGCGTCGACGGACATGATCCGCTGCTGCCGCCGAGCGCGCTGGCCCGGATGCGCACCCCGGCGGTACCGCTGCCGGACCGCTCCTCGCTCGCGGTCGGCCGGCCCGTCGGCTACGGCCTGGGGCTGATCGTGGAGGACTACCGCGGCCACCGGCTGACCCACCACGGCGGCAACATCGACGGCTTCGCCAGCCAGGTCAGCACGATTCCGGAGGCCGGCTGCGGGGTCGTGGTGCTGACCAACCGGGACGGTTCGGCGCTGCGCGACGCGCTGCCGTGCCTGATCTACGACCGGCTGCTCGACCTGCCGCCCCGGCCGCACGGCGAAACGGCGCTGGCCCGGCAGACCGCGCTCGACCGGGGCCGGGTCCAGGCCCGGGAGCGCACCGCGGCGCCCCGGCCCGGCCTGCCACCGGTCCGGCCGCTGACCGACTACGTCGGCGACTACCGGCACCCCGGGTACGGGAAGCTGACCGTGACCGCCGACGGCAACGGCCTGGCCGCCACCTACCGGGGGCTGGCCGGCCCGCTGACGCACCGGCACCTGGAGGTGTTCAACCTGGTGCTGCACCTGGGCGGGGAGTGCACGCTGCTGCCGGTGCAGTTCCAGCACGACGTGCACGGCGACGTCAGTGCCGCCCTCCTGGCGGCGGAGCCGGCGGTCGAGGCGGTCCGGTTCACCCGGGTACCGGAGACCGCCCACCTGACCGACGCGGTACTGGACGGCCTCACCGGTGACTACCGGCTCGGCCCGCTGGAGGCGGAGGTACGGCGCGGCGGCGACGGCCGGCTGACGCTGCTGCTCGTCGAGGGTGACGTCGTCGACCTGACCCCGGTGCACGGGTTGGTCTTCGCCATCGGCGGAGGCGGTGCCCGGGTCGAGTTCACCGAGGACGGCCGGCTGCTCACCCCGATCGGGGACCTCGCACGGCGGTAGGTTGGCCGCCTGGGGGCGGTGGTGAGGAGGCAGCGTGACCGGATGGGACGAACTGGACGCCGCGATCGACGACGACGGCGTGGTCGGCGACCTCGGCAGGCTGGTCGCCTGCCCGAGCCTCGGCGGGGCGGAGGACGCGGCACTGCGACTGGTGGCGGACCTGGCCGACCGGATGGGCCTGCGGGTGGACCTGCGCGCCGAGGACCTGGCCGAGTTGCGCCGCGCGCCCGGCTATCCGGGCGAGGAGGTGGAACGCGACAGCCTGCACACCCTGACCGTCACCGCGCCCGGTCGGCACCCGGACGCGCCCCGGCTGGTGTTCAACGGCCACGTCGACGTGGTGCCGCCGGGCACCGCGCCGTGGTCGCACCCGCCGTTTCGCCCGCGGGTCTCGGACGGCCGGCTGTACGGGCGGGGTGCCGCCGACATGAAGGGTGGCGTGGTGGCGGCGCTGCACGCGCTGGCCGCCGTTCACGCGCTCGGTGGCCCGCCCGGTGACGTGGTACTGCACGCGGTGGCCGGCGAGGAGGACGGCGGCGTCGGCGCGTTCGCCACGCTGCGCCGGGACGCCGGGTACGCCGGCTGTGTCATCCCGGAACCGACCGCCGGGGCGCTGGTCTGCACGACCGCGGGCGCGCTCACCTGGCGGATGCGGATCACCGGTCGGGCCGCGCACGCCTCCCACCGGCTGGAGGGGGTCAGCTCGGTGGACCGCTACCTGCCGGTGCACGCGGCGCTGGCGGAGCTGGAGGAACGGCTCAACCGGGACGTGACGCACCCGCTGATGGGCCGGGTGGCCCTGCCCTATCCGCTGAGCGTCGGCCGGATCCAGGCCGGCGACTGGTCGTCGACGGTGCCGGACGAACTGATCTGCGAAGGTCGGCTCGGCGTGCCGGTCGGCCGCACCGTCGCCGAGGCGCGCGCCGAATTCGAGCGGGTGGTACGGGCCGCGGCCGACGGTGACGGGCCGGCACCGGAGGTGACCTGGACCGGTGGGCAGTTCGCGCCGGCCGAGACGCCGATCGACGATCCACTCACGGCGATGGCGCAAGCGGCGATCAGCGCGGTGACCGGTGTCCCGGCCCGGCTGGCGGGGGTGCCGTACGGGACCGACATGCGCCAGTACACGGCCCGTGGTATCCCTACCGTCCTTTATGGACCGGGTTCGGTGGAGCACGCGCACGCGGTGGACGAGTTCGTGCCGCTGGCCGAGGTGAGCGTCGTCACCCGGGTGCTGGCCCGGCTGGCGAGCGGCTTCGCGGCGCGGTAGCGGTGCCTGGACGGCCGGGCGGTGGCGGGAGTGTCACATCTGCCTGGCCAGGTCGGCCGCGACGTCGATGGCGATCTCGATCGCTCGGGCTGCCAGGGGGAGTGGGTGCGCCCGACCTTGCGCTCCGACGGACCGCAAGGGGAGGTTGAAAAAGGTTCAATGAGTACCGAGTAGCGACGAGCACCCCCGGGGGGTGGGCGATGAGTACCTTCGTGTTGATCCACGGCGCGGGAGACGTCGGATGGTCGTGGCACCTGGTGAAGGCCGAGCTACGGGCGCGTGGGCACCCCGTGCTGGCTCCCGACCTTCCGGGCGACGACGAGTCGAAGACCCTGGTCGACTACGCCGACGCCGTAGTCGAGGCTGTTGGTGGGAAGCGGAACCTGGTCGTGGTAGGCCACTCCTTCGGTGCCTTCACCGCCACCCTGGTCGCCGACCGGCTTCCCGTCGACATGCTGGTCCTGCTGGCCGGCATGATCCCGTCGCCGGGCGAGCCGCCCGACGAATGGTGGGCCAACACCGGCTACCAGGCCGCGGTGCAGGAGCAGGCCAAGCGTGACGATGGTGTGACCGGCAACGCCGATCCTTACGTGAGCTTCTACCACGACGTACCGCGAGAACTCGCCGAGGAGGCGATGAGCAGGGAGCGCGACCATCCATCGCCGGCCGCGACGGCCGCACCGTGGCCGTTGGACGCGTGGCCGAACGTGCCGACCAGGTTCGTGCTCTGCAGGCAGGACCGCTTCTTCCCGCCCGACTTCTTCCGCCGACTGGTGCCCGAGCGTCTGGGTATCGTCCCCGACGAGATCGCGGGCAGCCACTGCGTGGCACTCAGCCGTCCCGGGGAGGTGGCCGACATGTTGGCGGCGTACGCGGCCACGGCGTCTCCGACGAGGATCGAGCAGTGAACGCCCGGCGCGTTCGGCAACGCTGGGTGGAACCTTCTGAGTGCCTCGGGTGGTTCTGAGTGCCCCCGGTGGGATTCGAACCCACACTGTCGATCTTTTGAGAATCGCGCCTCTGCCGGTTGGGCTACAGGGGCCTGGCGTCGATAAGACTACCCACTACGCTGAGGACGGCGACACCCGGCTGGGCAGGTGTCGGAAACGTAGTTGGGGGTAGGGGCTCGTGGCCGACATTCAGGCTGGTGCCGAGCGTAGGCGGGTGTTGATCGCCGAGGACGAGGCGCTCATCCGGCTGGACCTGGCCGAGATGCTGGTCGAGGAGGGCTACGACGTGGTGGGGGAGGCGGGCGACGGCGAGACCGCGGTGCGCCTCGCCGAGGAGTTGAAGCCCGACCTCGTCATCCTCGACATCAAGATGCCGATCATGGACGGGCTGGCCGCGGCGGAGCGGATCGCCGGCGGTCGGATCGCCCCGGTCGTCATCCTGACCGCTTTCAGTCAGCGTGACCTTGTCGAGCGGGCCAGGGCGGCCGGTGCGATGGCGTACCTGGTCAAGCCCTTCCAGAAGAGCGACCTGGTGCCGGCGATCGAGATCGCGCTGTCCCGCTACTCGGAGATCGCCGCCCTGGAGGCCGAGGTGGCCGGCCTGACCGACCGTCTGGAGATCCGCAAGACGGTGGAGCGGGCCAAGGGCGCCCTGATGACGACGTACGGGATGACCGAGCCGCAGGCGTTCAAGTGGATCCAGCGCACCGCGATGGACCACCGGATGACGATGCGCGAGGTCGCCGAGCGGATCCTGGCCGAGGGGACCGACGCCGAACAGCCGACCGAGGCCGGCTGACCGGGCCGGTCCGGCGGGCGCCCGGTGCCTAGGATCGGGCCATGTCGCGCTTGGGCCGGCTCGGCCCCCCGGGATGCCGTCGCCTCCTCGCCGGTCTGCTGGCGGTGCCACTGCTCGCCGGCTGTGACTCGCCGGAGCCCGACCGGACGGTCCGGCCGGAGTGGCAGCCGCTGAGCCTGCCGGCCCCGGCCGGCGCCACCGGACGGCTGGTGGTCCGCGACGTCGCGACCTGTGCCGGTCGCTGGTACGCGGTCGGCGCGTTCGCCACCCCGGCCGAGGGCGTCCGGGACGGCGACACCCGGCCGGCCGCCTGGACCAGCGCCGACGGCCTGTCCTGGACGCCGCTGCGGCTGACGCCCCGGACCTACTACGGGCAACGCGCACTGCTCTACTCCGTCGCCTGCCGGGACGGCCGGGTCGCGGTGATCGGGGCGAAGCGGGGCGGCGCGCACGCGAACCCGAGGGTCGGCACGTGGCACCTGGCCTCCGACGGCTCCCTGGTCGAGGTGACCGCGCCGTTCGAGCTGTACGGCGGGCCGCAGGCGGTGGACGTGGCCCGGGTGTCGGCGGGTCCGGGCGGCTTCCTGATCGCCGGCAACCGGATGAGCGGCGCCGCCGTCTGGCGGTCCGCGGACGCCGGCCGCTTCGACATCGTCGAGGCGGCCCCGGGACTGGCCAGTGACGCCCGGGGCGAGACGTGGGCGTTCGACGGGGTTGCCACCCCGTCCGGATGGCTGCTGGTCGGCGGGATCGTCCGCGCCGGGCGTACCGACCGGGATCCGCTCGCCTGGACCTCGTCGGACGGGCTGGGCTGGCGGCGACTCGAACCGCCGGCCACCGCCGAGTACGAGGAACTCCAGCGGGTGGTGCTGCTGGACGGCACGCCGGTGGCGGTCGGGCTGCGCGGCGCCGGTTTCGGCGCCTGGCGCGGAGCCGGTGCGACCACTCCGACCGCTCCGACCACCGGGCCGGTTGGCCCGGGCGACCCGACCGCTCCGACCGCCGGGCCGGGTGGTCCGGGCGCCTCCTCGTCGGCCGGTGACGGCGGGTCCGCCGGTTGGGTCGCGGTGGGGCGGTTCGGCGCGGCCGACCGGAACGGCATTCCCCGGATCCGGTCGCTCACGGTGGCCGGTGGTCGCCTGCTGGTCGCCACCTCCGACGGGATCAAACACGCTCTGTGGTCATCTGATGACGGTGGGGTGACCTGGCGGGCCGTGTCGTCGCCGGTGGCGATGCCGGCCGGGGTCTATCAGGACGTGGTGCTGCGAGGGGACGAACGCCGTCTGGTGCTCGTGGTGGACGACGGGGAGCAGAGCCGGCTGTGGTGGTCGGAACCGGTGGTGACGATCGGATAAGGGGTGCTCGGGCCATTGGATGTTACGGCGCCCGGGCTGGTTGCACTCTTGTTCGTAACGGTTTGGCAAGCCCACCCTTTTGGTCTTCCGGGACGGATTATGCCTCCAGTACGCTGCGCCATCACGAGCCGTAGCGCAGGTGTGCGGTTGTTGTCGGGCGACGGCGGTGTGCGCGCATTGTCGTCACCGATGCCGCGTCCTGCATCTGGAGGAGGTCAAAAGCCGTGAGGCGAAAGAATGTACGGGCCGTCGGTACCGCCGCGGTGGCGGTGGTGGCGATGCTCGCCGCAGCGGGTTGCCAGGACAGCGGCGGCAGCACCGCAGGGGGCGACGACAAGCAGTGTGGCAAGATCGCCATCTTCGGCGCCTTCACCGGTCCGAACGCCGGCCTGGTGATCCCGTCGCTGAACGGCGCCAAGCTGGCCGTCAAGGAGCACAACGCGGCGAACCCCGACTGCCAGGTGACGCTTCAGGAGTTCGACACCCAGGGCAACGCCGACCAGGCGACCCCGATCGCCAGCCAGGTCGCCCAGGACTCGTCCTTCACCTCCGTGATCGGCGGCCACTTCTCGGCCGAGACCAAGGCGACGATGGGCACCTACGAGGCGGCCGGTCTGGTCATGGTCAGCCCCTCGGCCACCGCCGCCGAGCTGACCACGCTGGGCAACAAGAGCTTCTTCCGGGTCGTCGGCAACGACAGCACCCAGGGCGGCGCCGCCGTCACCTACATCCGTGACGTGCTTGCGGCCAAGAAGGTCTTCGCGATCGACGACGGCCAGACCTACGGCGCGGGCATCATCAACGAGGTGAAGAAGGGCCTCGGCCCGCTGGTCGTGGCCGAGGACCGGGTCCAGACGGACCAGCAGAACTTCGACGCCACCATCTCGAAGATCAAGTCGGCGAACCCGGACGTGATCGCGTACGCCGGCTACACCAACGAGGCCGCGCCGCTGCTCAAGCAGGCTCGGGCCGCGGGCGTGACCGCCAAGTTCCTCGGCTTCGACGGTCTCTACGACCCCCAGTTCCCGGCGGGTGCCGGCCAGTCCGCCGCCGAGGGCGCGATCGTGACCTGCCCCTGCCTCCCGGCCGACAAGGCCGGCGGCACCTTCTCCGCCGACTACGAGAAGGAGTACGGCATTCCCCCGGGCTCCTACGGTGCTGAGGGCTACGACGGCGCGAAGATCCTCCTCGACGGTTACGCGGCCGGCAAGCGCTCCCGCGCCGAAATGATCGAGTGGGTCCGCGGCTACGACAAGCAGGGCGTCTCGAAGTACCTCAAGTTCGACGCCAGCGGTGACGTGGACCGGTCGCGCGTGGTGATCTGGGCGTACGAGGTCAAGGGCGGTCAGATCGTGGCCCAGCAGGAGATCAAGCTCAGCTGAGCCAGCAACCGTGGTGCGGCCGGGGGGATCCCCCGGCCGCACTCGGTGTACAAGGGAGACTTCGTGAACTTCGATGAACTCTTCGGGCATCTTGGCCAGCACACCGTCGACGGTTTGGCAAAGGGCTCGATCTATGCGCTCGTGGCGCTCGGCTACACCCTCGTCTACGGCGTGCTTCGGCTGATCAACTTTGCCCACTCCGAGGTCTTCATGGTGGGCACCTTCGCGGTCCTCGGCGTCTGGGGCCTGCTCGGCGCCACCGACGGGCCGTCGCTCGGCATGATCCTCCTGCTGGTCCTCGCCGGCCTGGCGGCCGGAGCGTTGGCGTCCGGCGCCACCGCCGTCGCCGTGGAACTGGTGGCCTACCGCCGGCTCCGACGGATGAACGCCCCACCACTGATCTTCCTGATCACCGCGATCGGCCTGTCGCTGGTCATCTCCGAGGCGTTCGGCGTCTGGCAGGGCCGCATCGTCAAAGGCATGCCGACCGTCATCGTGCAGGAGGTCTGGCTGACGATCGGCAACACGCGGATCACCAACACCCAGGTGATCACCGTGGTCGCCGCGTTGCTGATGATGGCCGCGCTCGACCAGTTCATCAACCGCACCCGGTACGGTCGAGGCGTGCGTGCGGTCGCGCAGAACCCGGACACCGCCGCGCTGATGGGTGTCAACAAGGACCGGGTGATCCTGCTGATCTTCCTGGTCGGCGGCGTGCTGGCCGGCGCGGCGGCGCTGCTCTACAGCATCCGGTACGGCAACACCCGGTTCAACGTCGGCTTCCTGCTCGGCCTCAAGGCGTTCACCGCCGCGGTGCTCGGTGGCATCGGCAACCTGCGCGGCGCCCTGCTCGGCGGCCTGCTGCTGGGCGTGGTCGAGGTGTACGCGGCCACCCTCACCTCCTCCAACTGGGAGGACGTCGCCGCGTTCGTGATCCTGGTCGTCGTGCTGCTGTTCCGGCCGACCGGCCTGCTCGGAGAGTCGTTGGGGAGGGCACGGGCATGACCGACACCATCCGGAACCTGACGGGTCGGGTGAGCGGCGCGACCGGCCAGATCGGTGACCGGTTCCGCGCGATGCCCAAATGGCAGCGGGTCCTGGCCTTCCTGGCCTTCGTGGCCTTCCTCTACTACCTGCCGCTGCTCGGCATCCCCGGGCTCATCTGGCTGCGTACCGACTCGATCGAGAACGGCAACAACTGGGCCGGTGTGCTCTTCACCTGCGCCATCTACGTCCTCATCGCGATCGGACTGAACGTGGTGGTCGGCCTGGCCGGCCTGCTCGACCTCGGGTACGTCGGCTTCTACGCCATCGGCGCGTACTCCGTCGCATTGTTCGGCTCGAAGCAGTCGCCGGTGGTGAAGGCGCTGCAGAGCCAGTTCGGGCTCTCCGAGAACTGGTCGGTGGCCTGGGCGATCTGCATCCCGCTGGCGATCACGCTGACGATGATCTCCGGGGTGATCCTCGGCTGGCCGACGCTGCGACTGCGCGGCGACTACCTGGCCATCGTCACCCTCGGCTTCGGCG
The DNA here is from genome assembly GCF_040120695.1 of Plantactinospora sp. B6F1. Classification (NCBI taxonomy): domain Bacteria; kingdom Bacillati; phylum Actinomycetota; class Actinomycetes; order Micromonosporales; family Micromonosporaceae; genus Plantactinospora; species Plantactinospora sp. B6F1. The sequence goes on from NZ_JBEEAC010000020.1 coordinate 77,036, forward strand.
AGATCATCCGGATCATTGCCCGCAACGTCGACTGGACCGGCGGCCCGCAGGGTATCGCGGAGATTCCGGGTCCGCAGGGTGAGCCCTCCCCGGACAACAAGATCTTCGGCCTGATCGATGTCAAGCCGTGGTACTGGCTGGCGCTCACCGTGGTCATCGCGATGGTCTTCGTGGTGCGCGGGCTGGAGAACAGCCGGGTCGGCCGGGCCTGGGTGGCGATCCGCGAGGACGAGGACGCGGCCGCGGTGATGGGCGTCTACGGCTTCAAGTACAAGCTCTGGGCGTTCGCCATGGGCGCCGCGCTCGGCGGCATGTCCGGATTCCTGTACGCCAGCCGTAACGCGTTCATCGAACCCAACCAGTTCAACGCACTGCTCTCGATCCTCTTCGTCGCGATGGTGGTCGTCGGCGGTGCCGGCAACACAGCCGGGGTGGCGCTCGGCGCGTTCCTGGTGGCGTACCTGCCGGAGCGGTTCCGGGACTTCGCCGAGTACCGCTACCTGGTCTTCGGCGCGGCACTGGTGCTGATCATGCTGCTCCGGCCGCAGGGTCTGATCCCCAGCCGCCGGCGCAGCCGCGAGCTGCAGGACCGCAGGAAGGAGGCGTCCGTCAATGCCTGAGGACGAGCTCAGGGTCAAGGGCCCGATCCCGCGGCAGCGGGAGATACTGGTCGACGTCGACCATCTCACCCTGCGCTTCGGCGGTGTGGTGGCGCTCGACGACGTCAGCTTCCAGATCTACCGGGGTGAGATCCTCGGGCTGATCGGACCGAACGGGGCCGGCAAGACCACCTGCTTCAACGCGATGACCGGGGTCTACCGTCCCAGCTCCGGACAGGTGCTCTTCGACGGGCAGCGGGTCAGCGGTCGCAAGCCGCACCAGATCAACCGGCTCGGCATCGCCCGGACCTTCCAGAACATCCGGCTCTTCCCCGAGATGACCGCGCTGGAGAACGTGATGGTGGGCACGGACTCCCAGCACTTCACCAGCGTGCCCGGGGTGCTGTTCCGGCTCTACCGGATCCGGCCGAAGCCGGAGGAACTGCCGGTCGTCGATTCGGACAACGACCTCGTCCGGGCCTGGCAGCAGGTACGGCGTACCTGCGCCAAGATCTTCGGCATCTCCCGGCACACGCTGGAGGAGCGGGCCGGCGAGCGCAAGGCGCACGAGCTGCTCCGGTTCGTCGGCATCGAGGACCGGGCCAACGAGCTGGCCCGCAACCTGCCGTACGGCTACCAGCGGCGACTGGAGATCGCCCGGGCGCTCGCCACCGAGCCGAAGCTGCTCTGCCTGGACGAGCCGGCCGCCGGCTTCAACCCGGCGGAGAAGGAGGAGCTGCTCCAGCTCATCCAGCGCATCCGCGACCTCGGTTACACGGTGCTGCTGATCGAGCACGACATGCGGCTGGTGATGGGCGTCACCGACCGGATCGTCGTACTCGAGTTCGGCAAGAAGATCGCCGAAGGGTTGCCCGCCGAGGTGCGGGAGGACCCGAAGGTGATCGCGGCTTACCTGGGAGTGCCGGCAGATGCTGCTTGAGATCGAGAACCTGACCCTGCGGTACGGCCGGATCGAGGCGCTGCACGGCATCACCATGCACGTCGACGAGGGCGAGGTCGTGGCCCTGATCGGCGCCAACGGTGCCGGCAAGACCACCACGATGCGGGCCATCTCCGGCCTGCGGCCGGTGGCCGAGGGGCGCATCCGGTTCGCCGGCGAGGACGTCACCAACCTCCGGGCCGACCTGCGGGTCGGTCGGGGCATCTGCCAGTCGCCGGAGGGTCGGGGCATCTTCCCCGGCATGACGGTGCTGGACAACCTGGACATGGGGGCGTACACCCGGCGGGACAGCGCCGGCATCGCCGCCGACCTGGAGCGGGTCTTCGGCCTCTTCCCCCGGCTCGCCGAGCGGCGCAAGCAGCAGGGCGGCACCCTCTCCGGCGGTGAGCAGCAGATGCTGGCGGTGGGGCGGGCGCTGATGAGCCGGCCGAAGCTGCTGCTGCTGGACGAGCCGTCGATGGGTCTGGCACCGATGGTGATCCAGCAGATCTTCGACATCATCACCGAGATCAACCGGCAGGGCACCACCGTGCTGCTGGTGGAGCAGAACGCCCAGCAGGCGCTCTCCCGGGCGCACCGCGGCTACGTGCTGGAGACCGGGCGGATCGTCAAGGAGGGCAGCGGGCAGGAGCTGCTGCACGACCCGGCGGTCAAGGAGGCGTACCTGGGCGTCGCCTGACCGCTGGCGAACCAGCCACCCGGAGCCCCGGCCGCCCGGCGACCGGGGCTTCCTGGTGCGCGGGCCGGTTCCGGTCGGGGCGCGGGCCGGCCGTTCCAGGACGGCGTACGACCGGCGGATGCCCGGTCTGTCGGTGGCGCCGACTAGAGTCGCCTATCGTGACAGCCTCCACGCCGCGCCTGCTCCTGCTCGACGGTCACTCCCTGGCCTATCGGGCCTTCTTCGCCCTCCCGGTGGAGAACTTCTCCACCACCACCGGCCAGCCGACCAACGCGGTCTTCGGCTTCACCTCGATGCTGATCAACGTGCTCCGGGACGAGCGGCCGACCCACATCGTCGTCGCCTTCGACGTCTCCCGCCACTCCTTCCGGACCGACCGATACGCGGAATACAAGGCCGGTCGCAGCGAGACCCCAACCGACTTCAAGGGCCAGGTGAGCCTGGTCAAGGAGGTCCTCGCGGCGCTGCGCGTCCCGGTGGTGGAGAAGCCCGGCTACGAGGCGGACGACGTGATCGCCACCCTCGCCTGCCAGGCCCGCGACGCCGGGATGGAGGTGCTGATCTGCACCGGTGACCGGGACGCCTTCCAGCTCGTCGGTGACGGGATCACCGTGCTCTACCCCCGCAAGGGCGTCTCCGACCTGGCCCGGATGGACCCGCGGGCGGTCACCGACAAGTACGGCGTCGGCCCGGAGCGATACCGGGACCTGGCCGCCCTGGTCGGGGAGAGCAGTGACAACCTGCCGGGTGTGCCGGGGGTCGGCCCGAAGACCGCCGCCAAGTGGATCAACCTGTACGGCGGCGTCGAGGGCGTGGTGGCCCGGGCCGACGAGATCAAGGGCAAGGCCGGGGAGAGCCTGCGCGAGCGGCTCGCCGACGTGATCCGGAACTACGAGATCAACTGTTTGGTGTCCGATCTCGAGTTGCCGCTGCGGCCGGAGGACACCCGCTGGCCGGGTTGGGACCGCGAGGCGGTGCACCAGGTTTTCGACACCCTTGAGTTCAGCATCCTGCGCAACCGCCTCTACCAATACCTGGAAGCGGTGGAGCCGGAGGCGGAGGCGGGATTCGACCTGGCCGGACAGGTTCTCGGCACCGGTGAGGTCGCCGGCTGGCTCGCCGAGCACGCCGGGGCCGGCACGCCGGTCGGCGTCGCGGTGGCCGGCACCTTCGGCCGGGGCACCGGCGCGCTCACCGGGCTCGCCCTGGCGACCGGCAGCGGCACCGCCGGCTGGTTCGACCCGACCGGCCTGGAGCAGGCCGACGAGGCCGCGGTCGCGGCCTGGCTGGCCGATCCGGAACGGCCCAAGGTGCTGCACGACAGCAAGCCGGCCCTGCTGGCGTTCGCCGCGCACGGTTGGGCACTGCGCGGCGTCGTCCGGGACACCGCGCTCGCCGCTTACCTGGCCCGGCCGGACCAGCGTTCCTACGACCTGGCCGACCTGGCGCTGCGCTACCTGCACCGGGAGCTTCGGGCCGACGCCCCGGAGACCGGCCAGCTCACCCTCGACGGGCTCGGCGACGACGGTGAGGTGGAGCAGAACCTCATGCTCCGGGCCCGGGCCACCCTGGATCTCGCCGAGGCGATCGCCGTCGAACTCTCCCGGGACGGCGAGCAGTCGGCCCGGCTCCTCGCCGAGGTGGAGCTGCCGCTGGTCGACGTACTGGCCGGGATGGAGCGCACCGGCATCGCCGCCGACACCGACTACCTGTCCGAGCTGGAGGCGCACTTCGCCGGTGAGGTGAAGGCGGTGGCCCAGGCGGCGTACGGCGTGGTCGGGCGGGAGTTCAACCTCGGCTCGCCGAAGCAGCTACAGGAGATCCTCTTCACCGAACTCAACCTCCCGAAGACCAAGAAGATCAAGACGGGCTACACCACCGACGCCGACGCGCTGCAGTGGCTCTACGCCCAGCAGCCGCACCCGCTGCTGGAGCACCTGCTGCGGCACCGGGACGTCGCGCGGCTCAAGTCGACAGTCGACGGCCTGCTCAAGTCGGTCTCCGACGACGGCCGGATCCACACCACCTTCCACCAGACGGTGGCGGCGACCGGCCGGCTCTCCTCGACCGACCCCAACCTGCAGAACATCCCGATCCGCACCGAGGAGGGGCGGCGGATCCGCCGGGCGTTCGTGGTGGGGGAGGGCTACGACTGCCTGCTCACCGCCGACTACAGCCAGATCGAGATGCGGATCATGGCGCACCTCTCCGGCGACACGGCGCTGATCGAGGCCTTCAACTCCGGCGCCGACTTCCACGCCGCGACCGCGTCCTCGGTCTTCGGGGTGTCGCTGGCCGAGGTGACCCCGGATCAGCGACGCAAGATCAAGGCGATGAACTACGGCCTGGCGTACGGGCTGAGCGCGTTCGGTCTCGGCCAGCAGCTCGGCATCGCCGCCGACGAGGCCCGGGCCCTGATGGAGGAGTACTTCAGCCGTTTCGGCGGGGTCCGGGACTACCTGCAGACCGTGGTCAGGAAGGCGGTGCTGGACGGCTACACCGAGACCATCCTTGGCCGGCGGCGCTACCTGCCCGACCTGGTCAGCGACAACCGGCAGCGCCGGGAGATGGCCGAGCGGATGGCGCTGAACGCCCCGATCCAGGGCTCGGCCGCCGACATCATCAAGATCGCGATGCTGCACGTCGACACCGCGCTGCGCGCCGCCGACCTGCGCTCCCGGGTGCTGCTCCAGGTGCACGACGAGCTCGTCTTCGAGGTGGCCCCGGGCGAGCGGGCCGACCTCGAGGCGCTGGTCCGGCGCGAGATGGGCGGCGCCTACCCGCTGGCCGTACCGCTGGAGGTCTCCGTCGGCGTCGGCTCGGACTGGAACAGCGCCGACCACTGATCGCGCCGGCTGCTGGTCGCGCCGACCACTGATCGCGCCGGCTGCTGGTCGCGCCGGCCGCTGATCTGCCGCCCGCTGGCGTCGGCTGCTGGTCGTGTTCGGCCGCTGGTCGCGCCGGTCGGTGTCGCGACGTCTCAGCGGCGCTGGTTCCGGCCCGAGGAGTGCTCGGCGTCCCGGTGCCGTTGCCTGGCCTTCCGGGACGGCCCGCCGACCGCCGGCAGCGGCGCCTTGAGCGGGTCGTGACCCCAGTTCATCAGCGAGTAGCGCCACCTGGTGTTGCGTACGTCGCCGGCCGGCCGCTGAGCCATGTGCCGCCGGACGTACCCGACGACCTTGCGCATGTGCGCGAAGTCGCGGTCGGTGAACTGGTTCGCCCGCTTGCGTAGCAGGTCGACGATCCGCCGCCCGGACTCGTGTCCGACGGACTCGCCGCCCCTGCCGCCCCTGCGCCAGCCCGCCGCCTTCGAGTCGTCGGTGGCCAGCCAGCGGTTCAACTCGCCAGGGTTCATGTTGACCGCGTCCCGGAACTCCCGAACGGTCTCGCGGCCGTCGTCCGGTCGGCTACTCATCGTGCAGCGCCTCCGGTTTGTGTACCGCGTCCCGACCTTCGTCGGTCCGGACCCGGTACTGCGGATTCTCCTTCGACGCGGCGACCGTACGCTTCGCGGCGTACGTCCGTTCGGTGATCTCCTCCTGGACCGTGCCGTGCGCGCTCGAACCGTGACTGCGCCAACTGACCCGGTCGCCCCTGCGTAGCTTCCTTCGCTCCGGCATACGACGGCCTACCCGATGCTTCTGCGCGATAACCGGTGAGCGGCCGGAGGGAAAGGGACTTACGGGGTGATGTCGCCGACCGCCAGCTTGATCGGGAACGGCTGGGCCAGTTCAAGCAGTTCGTCGGCCTCGGCGAGCAGTTCGTACTCCCGGTTGCCGCTGCGCCCGGGCCGGTCGGCCAGCCGGTAGGCGTGCACCCGGACCGGGTCCTGCTCCACCCGCCAGTAGCAGGCGATGCCGGCCGCCGCGTATTCCGCTTCCCGGGTGAAGTCGGTGCCGAGCGCCACCCCCACCGCCTGGGCGGCCCGCAGGTGTGCCGGCACATGCGCGCGCAACCACGACCAGAGCAGGCCGGCGATGTTCTGATGGCCCAGGGTGGGGGAGGGGACCACGCGGATGACTCCGTCGACGAGTTCGACCCGGGGGGCGTCCGGCGGCAGGTGTAGCAGGTCTTCCAGCGTGTAGCCGGCCTGGCGCTGCCGGACCGGGTCCGGCTGCCATGGCCCGGGCATCTCGGCTACCGGCTCGGCGCTCACGGGGTCAGCATAGTGAGCCGGGCCGGCGTCAGGCGGACCTGCTGTCCGGTTTGTCGCAGACGAAGATGGCGGTGCCCGGGAAGAGCCGGCCCCGCAGCGGGCTCCACTGCCCCCAGACCTGCTCGTGCCCGTCCGGCCACTCCGGCTCCAGCACGTCGCGCAGTACGAAGCCGGCGCCGACGATCTCGCGTACCCGGTCGCCGAGGGTCCGGTGCTGTTCGACGTAGGTCGGTGTGCCGGTGCGGTCCTGCTCCACGTAGGGGCGGCGGTCGAAGTAGGAGTGTATGGCGACCAGCCCGCCCTCACCCGGGTCGTCCAGGAAGATCCACCGCATCGGGTGGGTGACCGAGAACACCCACCGGCCGCCGGGACGGAGTACCCGGTACACCTCGCGCAGCGCCGCCGCCGAGTCCGTCACGAACGGGATCGCGCCGAAGGCGGTACAGACGATGTCGAAGCTGGCCGCCTGGAACGGCAGTGCGAGGGCGTCGGCCTGGACCAGCGGCACGCGTACCCCGGAGGTGGCGGCGGCGAGCGCGGCGTGCCGCAACATGCCGGCGGAGAGGTCGAGCCCGACCGGCCGGGCGCCCGCGGCGGCCAGCCAGCGGGCCGCCGCGGCGGCGCCGCAGCCGAGTTCGAGCACCCGCCGGCCGGCCAACTCGCCGAGCAGCCGGGCCTCGGCCTCGCGCAGTCCCTCCGGGCACCACACGAAGTCCACCTCGCCCAGGAAGGCGCCGTGTTCGGCCTGGTAGTCGTCGGCGTCCGCGTCCCACCAGCGGCGGTTGGCCCACCGGCTCTCCCCGTCGCTGACCGGACGTCGCAGCACTGCGGGCGGGTCGTCCTCGGCCGCCGCGTCGGTCAGGGTGTTCTCGGGCACTCCGCCACGCTAATGCCCGGCACCGGCGCCGCTACCGGCCGGGGCCCGGCCACGGAAATCTACGCCATCCGGGCGATCTTCCCGAGCAGTGGACAGCGGATCTCATCACGTGCGGGGAGGGCTTGCATGCTGTGGTAATGCGCACGGTAAGCTGTTCGATGCGCTCGCGGATCGTGTGCCTCGGCAGGGAGCAGGTCCGCGGTCGCCGGATACTTCCCAGCGGTCCGCGCAGCGACCGCCCGGAGTCTCCGGCGACGGATCCGCAGGCGTAAACGGGTCACCGCGACACAAACCTGCTGTGACATCCATCCGACCGGAGCAACCGCCCACATGACGAGCAGCATCGAGGCCCCCTCGAGCGCCACCAAGGTCACCGTCGACGACCTCGGTTCCGAGGAAGCTTTCCTCGCCGCGATCGACGAGACCATCAAGTACTTCAACGACGGCGACATTGTCGAAGGCACCGTCGTCAAGGTCGATCGGGACGAGGTCCTGCTCGACATCGGCTACAAGACCGAGGGCGTCATCCCCTCGCGCGAGTTGTCGATCAAGCACGACGTCGACCCCGCCGAGGTGGTGTCGGTCGGTGACCACATCGAGGCCCTCGTCCTCCAGAAGGAGGACAAGGAGGGGCGGCTGATCCTCTCGAAGAAGCGGGCCCAGTACGAGCGCGCCTGGGGCACGATCGAGAAGATCAAGGACGAGGACGGCGTCGTCCGCGGTTCCGTCATCGAGGTGGTCAAGGGCGGCCTCATCCTGGACATCGGGCTGCGTGGCTTCCTGCCCGCGTCCCTGGTCGAGATGCGTCGGGTGCGAGACCTCCAGCCGTACGTCGGTCGGGAGCTCGAAGCCAAGATCATTGAGCTGGACAAGAACCGCAACAACGTGGTGCTGTCCCGCCGGGCCTGGCTGGAGCAGACCCAGTCCGAGGTGCGTACCGAGTTCCTCAACAAGCTGCAGAAGGGCCAGGTCCGCAAGGGCGTCGTCTCCTCGATCGTCAACTTCGGCGCCTTCGTCGACCTCGGCGGCGTGGACGGCCTGGTGCACGTCTCCGAACTCTCCTGGAAGCACATCGACCACCCGTCCGAGGTCGTCGAGGTCGGCCAGGAGGTCGAGGTCGAGGTGCTGGACGTCGACCTCGACCGCGAGCGGGTCTCGCTGTCGCTGAAGGCGACCCAGGAGGACCCGTGGCGGCAGTTCGCCCGCACCCACGCGATCCAGCAGATCGTGCCGGGTAAGGTCACCAAGCTGGTGCCGTTCGGTGCGTTCGTCCGGGTCGACGACGGCATCGAGGGCCTGGTGCACATCTCCGAGCTGGCCGAGCGCCACGTGGAGATCCCGGAGCAGGTCGTCCAGGTCGGCTCGGACGTCATGGTCAAGGTCATCGACATCGACCTGGAGCGGCGGCGGATCTCGCTCTCGCTCAAGCAGGCCAACGAGGGCTTCGTCGAGGGCGAGGAGCACTTCGACCCCACCCTCTACGGCATGACGGCGACCTACGACAACGAGGGCAACTACATCTACCCGGAGGGCTTCGACCCGGAGACCGGGGAGTGGCTCGAGGGCTTCGACAAGCAGCGGGAGGCCTGGGAGCAGCAGTACGCCGAGGCCCGCAACCGCTGGGAGGCGCACACCAAGCAGGTGCAGAACTCCCGGGCGGCCGACGCCGAGGCAGCGGCCAACCCGGCGGCGGCGACCGCCGCCACCGGTGGCGGCGGCGGTGGCGGTACCTCGTCCACCAGCACCGCGCCGGCTCGCCAGGCGGAGGAGCCGGCCGGCACCCTCGCCACCGACGAGGCGCTCGCCGCACTGCGGGAGAAGCTCGCCGGCGGCAAGTAGTCGACACGAGGTAACACGAGGCGGAAGCCCGCTTCCAGGACCGGCGCGCCCGGCCCGGGGAAGCGGGCTTTCCCTTTTCCCGGCGGCCCCCTGCTCGCCGCGGCCTCCCTTGTCCCGGTGGTCGCGTCGCGTCGCCTCTCCTCTCCTCTCCGAACCGGTCGCGGAATCCAAAGATCTTGGCCGGTGGCCGTCGATCGGGTTGACTGGGCAGGTGCTGAAGGTTGGACTCACCGGTGGGATCGGATCGGGGAAGAGCGTCGTCGCGGCCCGGCTGGCCAGCCTCGGTGCGGTGGTGGTCGACTCCGACCGGATCGCCCGAGAGGTGGTGGAGCCCGGTACCGACGGGCTGCGCGAGGTGGTGGCCGCGTTCGGTGACCGGGTGCGTACGGAGGACGGCAGCCTGGACCGGGCGGTGCTCGGCGAGATCGTCTTTGCCGATCCGTCGGCGCGGGCCAGGCTGGAGGCGATCATCCACCCCCGGGTACGCCGGCGCAGCGCCGAACTGATCCATGGCGCCGCTCCGGACGCGATCGTGGCCAACGACGTACCGCTGTTGGTCGAGGTGGGGCTCGCCCCGACGTACCACCTGGTGCTGGTGGTACGGGCCGCCGAGGCGACCCGGGTCGAGCGGCTGGTCCGGGGCCGTGGCATGACGGCCGAGCAGGCGGAGCGGCGGATCCGGGCCCAGGCAGGCGACGAACTACGGGCGGCCGCCGCCGACGTACTGCTGGACAACGACGGTGAGCTGGCCGGGCTGCACGCCGAGGTGGACGCGCTGTGGCGGGACCGGCTGACGCCGTACGAACGGAACCTTCGGGAGCGTCGACCGGTACGGGCGAGCCGGGCCCACCTGGTCGAGCCCGATCCGAGCTGGCCGGCCCAGTACCGGCGGCTGGCAGCCCGGATCCGGCACGCCGTCGCCCCGGCCGAGGTACGTGTCGACCACGTCGGCTCGACCTCGGTGCCCGGGTTGGCGGCCAAGGACGTCGTCGACCTCCAGTTGGGCGTCGCGTCGCTGGCCGAGGCCGATGCCCTGGCCGACCGGCTCGCCGACGCCGGCTTCCCGCGCTGTCCCGGGCAGTGGTGGGACAACCCGCGCCATCCGGGCGGGGCCTCGCGGTGGGAGAAGCGCCTGCACGGCAGCGCCGACCCGGGCCGGCTGGTCAACCTGCACGTCCGGGAGATCGGCTCGCCCGGCTGGCGGTTCGCCCTGCTGATGCGTGACCACCTGCGGGTGGACCCGGAACGCCGGGCCGACTACCTGGCCGTGAAGCGGCGGCTGGCGGCGGCCGGCCCGGATCTCGCCGCCTACGCCGAGGCGAAGGAGCCCTGGTTCGATCTGGAGCACCGCCATGCCGAGGAGTGGGCGGCGGGCAGCGGTTGGCGGCCACCGCCGGAGGAGGGGTCGTGAGCGGGCGGAGGCGGGCAGCGGGTGACCGGGCAGAGACGCAAAGGGCGCTCGCGGCGGCCGGTCTGCGCTCTCGCGCGACCGCATCGGTGCGCTCGCCGGCCTGAGCCGGGGCTGCAACCCCTGCGCCGGATGCGACCCAGCCGGTGTGGCGGTTGGTGTCGCAGACCCGGTCGGCCGCCGCGAGCGGCCTACCCTAGAACGGTAGCGCGGTGATCTTTGCCACACAATGACCGTATCGAAGCCGATCGTGTACCCACCGTGGCCCGGCAGCCTGTCACACCATCGGCGTACGGTTGAGGTCATGGCGCTCGACATTCCGCGGCTCGACGGCCGCTTCCAGGTGGTCTCCGATTTCCAGCCGTCGGGTGACCAGCCGGCCGCCATCGACGACCTGGAGCGCAGGGTCCGCCGGGGCGAGCGGCACACGGTGCTGCTCGGCGCGACCGGCACCGGCAAGAGCGCGACCGCGGCCTGGCTGATCGAGCGGCTGCAGCGCCCCACCCTCGTGCTGGCGCCGAACAAGACACTCTGCGCCCAGCTCGCCAAGGAGTTCAGCGAGCTGCTGCCACGCAACGCGGTCGAATACTTCGTCTCGTACTACGACTACTACCAGCCCGAGGCGTACATCCCGCAGACCGACACCTACATCGAGAAGGACTCCTCGATCAACGAGGAGGTCGAGCGGCTGCGGCACGCGACCACGATGTCCCTGCTGACCCGCCGCGACGTGGTGGTGGTCGCCACCGTCTCGGCGATCTACGGCCTGGGCACCCCGCAGGAATATCTGGACCGGTCGGTGCGGATCCAGGTCGGCCAGGAGGTCGAGCGGGACAAGCTGCTGCGCCGGCTGGTCGACGTGCAGTACACCCGCAACGACATGGCGTTCAACCGGGGCACCTTCCGGGTCCGGGGCGACACGCTGGAGATCATTCCGGCGTACGAGGAGCTGGCGCTCCGGATCGAGTTCTTCGGCGACGAGGTGGAGAAGCTCTACTACCTGCACCCGCTGACCGGCGAGGTGGTCCGGGAGGTCGACCACCTGCTGATCTTCCCGGCCACCCACTACACCGCCGGCCCGGAGCGGATGGAGCGGGCGCTCGCCGGCATCGAGGCCGAGCTGGCCGAACGGCTGGCCGAGCTGGAGCGGCAGGGCAAGCTGCTGGAGGCGCAGCGGCTGCGGATGCGCACCAGCTACGACGTGGAGATGATGCGCCAGGTCGGCTTCTGCTCCGGCATCGAGAACTACTCGATGCACATCGACGGCCGGTCCCCGGGCAGCGCGCCGCACTGCCTGCTGGACTACTTCCCCGACGACTACCTGACGGTGGTCGACGAGTCGCACGTCACGATCCCGCAGATCGGCGGCATGTACGAGGGCGACGCCTCGCGTAAGCGGATGCTGATCGACCACGGCTTCCGGTTGCCCAGCGCCGCCGACAACCGACCGCTGCGCTTCGACGAGTTCCTGGACCGGGTCGGCCAGATGGTCTTCCTCTCCGCCACCCCCGGCCCATGGGAGCTGGAGCAGGCCCAGGGCGAGGTGGTCGAGCAGGTGATCCGGCCGACCGGTCTGGTCGACCCGGAGGTGGTGGTGAAGCCCACCAAGGGGCAGATCGACGACCTGATGCACGAGATTAAGCTGCGTACCGAGCGGGACGAGCGGGTGCTGGTCACCACGCTGACCAAGAAGATGGCCGAGGATCTCTCCGACTATCTGCTGGAGCACGGCATCCGGGTGCGCTACCTGCACTCCGAGGTCGACACGCTGCGCCGGGTGGAGCTGCTGCGCGAGCTGCGCAAGGGCGACTACGACGTACTTGTCGGGATCAACCTGCTGCGGGAGGGGCTGGACCTGCCCGAGGTGTCGCTGGTGGCGATCCTCGACGCCGACAAGGAGGGCTTCCTGCGCAGCGGTCGGTCCCTGATCCAGACCATCGGCCGGGCCGCCCGGAACGTCTCCGGCCAGGTGCACATGTACGCGGACAAGATGACCCCGTCCATGGCCGAGGCGATCGAGGAGACCAACCGGCGCCGGGCCAAGCAGGTGGCGCACAACGAGGCGCACGGGATCAGTCCGGAGCCGCTGCGCAAGAAGATCCACGACATCCTGGACGACATCTACCGGGAGGCCGAGGACACCGAGGGAGCCACCACCCGGGTCGGCGGCGCGGTGCGGCAGATGTCCCGGGGCAAGGCGCCGACCCCGGAGACCCGCAGTCGGGGCCGGGTCGGTGCCGCGCCGGCCCGGGAGGGGATGGCCCGGGCCGAGCTGGCTCAGCTCATCCAGGAACTCAACGACCAGATGCTTGCCGCCGCCCGGGAGTTGCAGTTCGAACTCGCGGCCCGGATCCGCGACGAGGTAGCCGAGTTGAAGAAGGAGCTGCGCGGCATGGACGCCGCCGGGGTGAACTGACCAGCGGTCGGGACAGGTCCGTCGGGCTGCCACCGGTGGCCGGCCCTACCGGGCGCTCCGCCGGTCAGGCGTACCGGTCGAAGCCGCCCTCGGAGTCGATCACCTGGCCGGTGATCCAGCGACCGTCCGGCGAGCAGAGCCACTCGACGAGCCGGGCGGCGTCGTCCGGCCGGCCCCACTCGCCGCCCGGGAAGAGGTACCCGCCCGCGGCCATCTCCTCGGGCGCGGCCCAGCCGGTGTCGGTCGGGCCGGGGTTGACACAGTTCACCGTGATGCCCCTCGGCATCAGCAGTGGGCTCAACTGCCGGGTCAGGTTCTCCACCCCGGCCTTGCTGGCCGCGTACGCGAGTTCGCCCGGCATCGGGCCGAGCCGTTGCCCGCTGGAGAAGAGCACCAGCCGGCCGCCGGAGCCGGCCCGGAACGCCGCCGCGAACGCCTCGGCCAGCAGCAGGGTCCCCCGCACGTTGACGACGAGGTGCCGGTCGACCTCGTCCGCGTCGAGCTTGCCCAGCGGGGTGTGGGTCGAGTAGGCGTGCGCCGCCACCAGTACGTCGAGCCGGCCGTGGGCGCGTACCGCCGTCTCGACGAGTTCGGCCGGAGCGGTCGGCGAGGCAAGGTCGGCGGCCAGGTACCGGGTCGTGTCGGGGTCGCCGGTCACCTGTTCCAGTTCGGTGAGCAGCCCGGGGACGCCGTCGGGATCGCCGCCGTAGGGCTGCGCCTCGTCGTACCCGGGCAGGCCGGTCAGCTGTAGCCGGTAGCCGGCGGCGGCGAACCGTCGGGCGACCGCCGCGGCGATGCCCGCCCGACGACTGACTCCGGTTATCAAGGCGACCCGTTCCCCCATGCCGCAGAGTCAACCCGATCCGCGCGATCCCGGCGAGCGGGAATCGTCGGTGCGGCGGCCGGCAGCGCCCGCCAACTGGCCGAACTGATCGCGGCGGGGCGGCGGCACGGCATGCCGGGCGTTCCGTGTGCCGGGCGCTGTGTGCGCCGGGCGCTCCGGGTGCCAGGCGCTCCGGGTGCCGGGCGCGCTGTGTGCGACGGGCGGGCGCGGCTACGACGACCGGGAGGTCGACCGGTCGGTAGGCGGCGTGCCGGAGGTCGCGGCTGTCGGTGCCGCGTCGGGCGACCGGTTGTCGGTTCGCCTTGTTAGGGTTCTGCCGCCCCCGAGCGCTACCGGAGCCGCAATGACGATCTATGCACACATCACGGAGTTCGCCGACCTGCCCGTGGTCGACTTCGATCCGGCCCGACTGCCGGACGTGGCGCCGGATGCGGTCGCCTGGCGGCTCAGTCTCACCGACTTCCCGACCCGCGACGGAGACTTCGCCGACCTGGTCGAGCGGTTCCTGGCCGCCGTCGACCCCGCCAAGGTCACCGCGCTGATCGTCGGCGACTGGGGCGAGGCGTACGAGGAAAGCGCCCCCGTCGAACTGGTGGCCGGATTGGCGCCGCGACTTGCCGGGCTGAAGGCACTGTTCATGGGTGAGATGGTGTCGGAGCAGTCGGAGATCTCTTGGATAACCCAGGCCGATCCCGCTCCGCTGCTGACGGCGTACCCGGGGCTGGAGATTCTGCGCATCCGCGGTGCGACCCAGGGGCTGACCCTCACCCCGACCCGGCACACCGCACTGCGCGAGCTGGCGATCGAGGCCGGTGGCCTGCCCGGGCACGTGGTCCGGGCGATCGGCGAATGCGACCTGCCGGCGTTGGCGCACCTGGAACTCTGGCTCGGCACCGACCAGTACGGTGGCGACACCACTGTGGAGGATCTGGCGCCGATCCTGGGTGGGGAGCGGTTGCCGTCGTTGCGGTCGTTGGGTTTGCGTAATGCGGAGATTGCCGATCGGGTGGCGGTGGCGGTGGCGGGTGCGCCGGTGGTGGCGCGGTTGCGGGAGTTGGACCTGTCGTTGGGGGTTCTTTCCGACGAGGGGGCGGCGGCGTTGTTGGCCGGGCAGCCGTTGACGCACCTGCGTCGGCTGGATCTGCATCATCATTACCTGAGTGCTGAGATGGCCGACCGGCTGGTGGCCGAGCTGCCGGGCGTCGAGCTGGACCTCTCCGACGTACAACCCTCCGACCAGGACGACGACCGGTACATCGCGGTGTCGGAGTGAGGACGAGCTTCACCGGTCACGCCACCGAGTTCGCCGGGCTGCCGGTCTTCGGGCTGAGCCAGAGCTGGACGGACGAGCCGCCGCGCCTGGTACCCGAGGCGGAGCTGCCGACCGAGCCCGGCGCGGTCGCCTGGCGAATCGAGGCGTGGGAGGACGACGACGGCTGGGACTACGGCCCCTCGTCGATGTTCCGGCACGCGTTCGAGCAGTTTCTGGAGCTGGTCGATCCGGCCGGGGTGCGCGCCCTGGTGATCGGCAGCTGGGGCTACGCGGCGATGAACGCGGCACCGATCGGTCAGCTCTGCGCCGCCGCCGACCGGCTGACCGGGTTGCGGGCGCTCTTTCTCGGCGACATCCCGGCGGAGGAGTGCGAGTTGTCCTGGATCTGCCAAGGTGACGTCGCGGCGCTGCTGGCGGCGTACCCCGGGCTGGAGATCCTGCGGATCCGCAGCGGCGACGCCGACGCCGCGGGCCGTAACGGGCTGGCCTTCGATGCCGTCCGGCACGGCGCGCTCCGGACGCTGGTGGTGGAGTCGGCGGGTCTGTCGGCCGGGGTCGTCCGGGGCATCGCCGACTCCGACTTCCCGGCCCTGGCGCACCTGGAACTCTGGCTCGGCACGGACCGTTGGGGCGGGGACACCAGTGTGGAGGATCTGGCGCCGATCCTGGGTGGGGAGCGGTTGCCGTCGTTGCGGTCGTTGGGTTTGCGTAATGCGGAGATTGCCGATCGGGTGGCGGTGGCGGTGGCGGGTGCGCCGGTGGTGGCGCGGTTGCGGGAGTTGGACCTGTCGTTGGGGGTTCTTTCCGACGAGGGGGCGGCGGCGTTGTTGGCCGGGCAGCCGTTGACGCACCTGCGTCGGCTGGATCTGCATCATCATTACCTGAGTGCTGAGATGGCCGACCGGCTGGTGGCCGAGTTGCCGGGCGTCGAGGTGGATCTCACCGAGGTCATGCTGCCCGACGAGTACGACGACCGGTACGTGGCCGTCGACGAGTGACTGGCATGATCGACGGATGACTGGCAGGGCCCCGCTGGTGGTCGTCGGCAACCCGGAGAACCGCCGGGTGGCGCTGTTCCGGGCCGCCGCGACCGAGGCAGCCGTACCGGTGGCGGTGCTGCCCTGGCGGCGGCTGGCGGCCGGTCCGGTCCGGCTGCCCCGGGCGGCGGTGGTCCGGATCGACTCGCCAGGGGAGGACGCCGAGGTCGACCGGCTGCTGCGCGGGGCGGACCGGCCCGCCGAGCACGGCGAGATCGTCGGCCTCGCCGCCTGGTACGCGGGATTCCGCGCCGCCCTGGGCCGGCTCGACCAGGCCGCCCGGTCCGCCGGAGCGACCCTGCTGAACGATCCCGCTGACGTGCTCGCGATGTTCGACAAGCGGGCCTGTCACGCCCGGCTGGCCGCAGCCCGGGTACCGGTGCCGCCGGCACTGCCCCCGGTGCTGTCCGTGCCGCATCCGCTGTCCGGGCCGTCCGTGCCGCATCCGCTGTCCGGGGTGCCGGTGCCGCAGCTGGCGTCCGTGCCGGCTGCGCCGCACGCGCCACCGGGGCCGCCTGCCTCGGCCGCGGCGTCCACATTGGCCGGTCCGGCCGGATCGGCTGCCTGGACGGGTGCCTCCGGCGGTTACCCGGAGCTGCGCGCGGCGATGCGCGCCGCCGGCTGGTCCCGGGTTTTCGTCAAGCCGGCGCACGGCTCGTCCGCCTCCGGAGTGCTCGCCCTCCAGGTGGCGCCGGGCCGGATCCGCGCTACCACCTCGGTCGAGTTGACCGCCGACGGCCGGCTCTACAACTCGTTGCGGGTCCGCGACTACACCGACGAACGGCAGGTCGCGGCGATCGTCGACCGGCTCGCCCCGGACGGGCTGCACGTCGAGCGCTGGTTTCCTAAGGCCGGGCTGAGCGACCGGACGATCGACCTGCGGGTGCTGGTGGTGGCCGGTCGACCGGAACATGTGGTGGTCCGGGCCAGCTCCGGTCCACTGACCAACCTGCACCTCGGCAACGCCCGGGCGGACCTGGCCGCGCTGCGGGCGGCGATGGGCGAACCCGCCTACGGCGCCGCGCTGCAGACCTGCGTCCGGGCCGCCGCCTGCTTTCCGGGCAGCCTGCACGTCGGGGTGGACCTGCTGATCGGCACGGGCTGGCGGCGGCACGCGGTGGCCGAGGTGAACGCCTTCGGCGACCTGCTGCCGGGGCTGGTCGACCCGGCAGGCCGGGACAGCTACGCGGCCGAACTGCACGCGCTGCGGACCGGTCGGTTCGCCCGGTGGCGAGCCAGCGCACCGACGCCGCCGGAGTCGGCAGGCGAGCCGGGGCCGACGCCGGGACCCGCGCCGGCATCGACGACACCGCCCGGGCCGACACCGGTGCCGGAAGCAGTGGCAGCGCCCGGGCCGACAGCGGGGGTAGCGCCCGGGTCGACAGCCGGGTGGGACGGGCGAGTCGGGTGGGACGGGCGAGCCGGGCGGGGCCCCCGGCGAGCGGACGACGGTGGCACCGGGCAGCATGAGAACCCGGGACGTGACAGAAAGGTGGGGAGTGCGGCATGAAGGAGATGATCGGCAGCCACGACCTGTTGTTCGTCACCCTGGACACACTCCGCTACGACGTGGCCGAGGAACTGGCCGCCGCCGGGCGCACACCGAACCTGGCCCGTGCGTTGCCAGGCGGGGTCTGGGAGCGGCGGCACAGCCCGGCCAGCTTCACCTACGCGGCGCACCAGGCGTTCTTCGCCGGCTTCCTGCCCACCCCGACCACACCCGGGCCGCACCCCCGGCTCTTCGCGGCGGCCTTCCCCGGCAGCGAGACGACCGGAGAGCAGACCTGGACCTTCGACGCCCCCGACGTGGTCCGGGCACTCGCCGGGGCCGGCTACCACACCGTCTGCGTGGGCGGGGTCGGCTTCTTCAACGGCAGGTCCCCGCTGGGTGGCGTACTGCCCGCCCTCTTCGCGGAGGCGCACTGGGAGCCCGAGTTCGGCGTCTCCGCACCGCGCTGCTTCGAGGCACAGCTCGATCGGATCGCCACCGTCCTGCCGACGGCGCCGGAGGACCGGCCGCTCTTCCTCTTCGTCAACGTCGCGGCGATCCACCAGCCGAACCGGCACTACCTGCCCGGAGCGGACCGGGACACCAGGGAGAGCCACGCTGCCGCGCTGGAGTACGTCGACCGGCACATCGGGCGGCTCTTCGCCCTCGCCACCTCCCGAGACCGGCCCTGCCTGGTGCTGATCTGCTCCGACCACGGCACCGCGTACGGCGAGGAGGGGCACAGCGGTCACCGGCTCGGTCACGAGGTGGTGTGGACGGTGCCGTACGGGCAGTTCGTTCTCGAACCGGGTGACTGGGGCAAGCCCGGCGACTGGCCCGGGCCGGAACAGTCGGGGTGACCGGCGCACTGGACGGGTCGCCGTACCAGGGCTATCTGTACGCGTACCCGCACAAGACGGCGTACCGGCCGTTGCGGCCCCGCCCGGCGCTGCGTGAGGTCTGGGCGGGCCAGCGGCGGGACGCCCTCTTCCTCTATCTGCACCTGCCGTTCTGCGAGATGCGCTGCGGCTTCTGCAACCTCTTCACCCGCTCGAACCCGCCCGCCGAGCAGGTGCGCGGCTATCTCGACCAGTTGGCCCGGCAGGCCGAGCGGGTCCGGGAGGCACTCGGCGACGGCGTCGGGTACGCCCGGGTCGCGGTCGGTGGCGGCACCCCGACCTATCTGGACGCTGCCGAGTTGACCGCGGTTTTCGACCTGCTCGCCGGCTTCGGCGCCCGGCTCGGCACGGTGCCGGTGGCGGTGGAGACCTCGCCGGCCACCGCCACCGCCGATCGGATCGGGGTTCTGGCCGAGCGTGGCACCACCCGGGTCAGCATCGGGGTGCAGAGCTTCCTGGACAGCGAGGCGCGGGCGGCCGGGCGACCGCAGCGCCGGGTGGAGGTCGAACGGGCCCTGGACACCATCCGGGCGCACGACATCCCGGAGCTGAACGTCGACCTGATCTACGGGATTCCCGGGCAGACCGCGACGACCTGGACCGAGTCGATCTCCGCTGCGCTGTGCTGGTCTCCGGAGGAGGTGTTTCTCTATCCGCTCTACGTCCGCCCGCTCACCGGCCTCGGCCGGATCACCGGCGCGGCGGGCGGTGCCGACCCGGCCTGGGACGCGCAGCGGCTGGCGCTGTACCGGCAGGGCCGGGACGCGCTGCGGGCCGCCGGCTACCAGCAGTTGTCGCTACGACACTTCCGCCGTGCCGAGCGCGTCTCCGACGGTCCGGGGCTCAGCGCCGACGGGCCCGGGCCGATGTCCGGCCCGACGGAGCAGAGTGGGCCGGACTACTGTTGCCAGGACGACGGCATGGTGGGGCTGGGCTGCGGGGCCCGGTCCTACACGACCGACCTGCACTACTCGTTCGACTACGCGGTCGGGGTCCGGCACGTCCGAAGCATCATCGAGGACTACCTGTGCCGGCCCGCCACCGATTTCGAGGTCGCCGAGGTCGGCTTCCGGCTCGACCCGGTGGAACAGCGCCGCCGCTGGCTGGTCAAGTCGCTGCTCCGGGCGGAGGGGTTCGATCCGGCCGGCTATCTCGACCGCTTCGGCAGCCGGGTCGACGACGACTTTCCGCAGCTCGACCGCCTCGCCGAGCGCGGCTGGCTGACCTCGGGGCCGGCCCGGATCGGGTTGACCGAGTCCGGACTGGAACGCTCCGACGCGATCGGGCCGTGGCTGGTCTCCGGCCAGGTCCGCCGGGCGATGGCCGAGTACCCGCTCCGATGAACCTCTCGGTGCTCTACCGCGGTCCGCTGGCGAGTTGCAACTACGACTGTCCCTACTGCCCGTTCGCGAAGCGCCGGGACAGCCGGGCCGAACTCGCCGCCGATCGGGCCGCGCTTGGCCGCTTCGTCGACTGGGCGACCCGCAATCCCGACGGCGACCGGCTGTCGGTGCTCTTCACGCCCTGGGGCGAGGGACTGGCCCGGTCCTGGTACCGGGACGCGCTGGTGGCGCTCTCCCGGCTGCCGCACCTGGAGCGGGTGGCGATCCAGACGAACCTGGCCTGCCGGCTGGACTGGCTGGCCGCCGCCGACCGGCGTACGGTCGCGCTCTGG
Source organism: Plantactinospora sp. B6F1 (assembly GCF_040120695.1). Lineage (NCBI taxonomy): Bacteria > Bacillati > Actinomycetota > Actinomycetes > Micromonosporales > Micromonosporaceae > Plantactinospora > Plantactinospora sp. B6F1. The sequence continues at coordinate 97,188 of NZ_JBEEAC010000020.1, forward strand.
GCCACCTACCACCCCGGCCAGGTACGCAGGGAGACCTTCCTGCGGCGCTGTGCCCGGCTGACCGAGCTGCGGGTGCGGTACTCGGTCGGCGTGGTCGGGCTACCGGAGCACCGAGCCGAGGCGGCGGCGGTCCGGGCGGCGCTGCCGGCCGACGTCTATCTGTGGGTGAACGCGGCCGAGGGGCATTCCTACACGGCTGCCGAGGAGGCGGCCTGGACCGCCCTCGACCCGCTGTTCGGCTACAGCGTGCGGCCGCATCCGTCGGCCGGTGCGCCGTGTCGGGCCGGCGAGACGGTGATTTCGGTGCGTGGCGACGGCTCCGTGCGGCGCTGCCACTTCGTGGAGACACCGCTGGGCAATCTCTACGACGGGTCGTACCGCGCCGCGTTGCGTCCCCGGCCGTGTCCGAACGCCGCCTGCGACTGCCACATCGGGTACGTCCACCTGCGAACCCTGCCACTGTACGAGGTCTTCGCCGAAGGAGTGCTGGAACGGATTCCGGCCCGGTGGGGCGTGCCGGCCGGCGCGCTGGCTGAACCGAGGGCTGCCGGGCTCGACGTCCGATGATCCGACCGGGATCCGCATCCGACCCGACCCGATCCCGACCCGGACCCGATCCACCCCGACCCGGACCCGATCCGATCCCGACCCGGACCCGATCCGGACCCGCAGAACCCGATCCGAACCCGCCGGACCCGGCGGCCCCGAACCCGCCGGGGCCGGCGGTGCCGGTGTTCGGATCGGTCGACGTCGCCGCGCCGACACATCCGCCGCCTCCGAGAACTGCCGCCTCCGAGAACCGGCGTCTCCGAGAACTGCCGCTCAGAGAGACCCCTGTCTCGCGGCAGGCTAGCCGCGGCGTACGACAGTTTTCGTCGGGTCGGCGGTCAGGCCGGCGTTGGCACGTCGGTGAAGTGCTCGACCACCGGCGGGGCGGCGAAGTACGGGCCGATCAGCGAGCGCCAGGTGGTGAACCGCTCGGTGGCCCGGAAGTTCTCCAGGTGGGCCTCGACCGAGTCCCATTCGACCAGCAGCACGAACCGGGACGGCGACTCGATGCCCCGGGTCATCCGGATCGACCGGCATCCAGGGGTGCCGGCCAGCGTCTGATGACCCTTGGCGTACGCCTCGGCGAACGCCTCCTCCTGACCGGCCAGCACCTCGATCAGCGCAACCTCCAGCACCATCAGCGCAGGATGGCACGGATGGGCCCGGTCCGGTCGATCGGGGTATACCCGTCCCGAGCGCCGGTACCTACGGTGGGAACTCCGAAGGATCTTTGGGGGGCGCGCCATGCTCGACTGGCTCACCGGTACCGCGTTCACCGTGGCGGGCACGCCGACCAGCCGGGCCGAACTGCTCGGCTTCGCGACCGGCGTACTCACCGTCTGGCTGCTGACCCGACAGAAGATCTGGAACTGGCCGGTCGGCATCGCCAACGTGCTGCTGCTGATGCTGCTCTTCTGGACCGCCGGCCTGTACGCCGACGCCGGTCTCCAGATCGTCTACGTTGGACTCGGCCTGTACGGCTGGTGGGCGTGGCTGTTCGGCGGCGCCGAGCGGAGCCGGCTGGTGGTCGGCCGGACGGGTCGGCGGGAGTGGCTGCTGCTGGTCGGCGCCGGCGCGGTACTGACGCTGCTGCTCTGGCTGCTGCTGGACCGGGCGACCGACTCGACCGTGCCGCTGCCGGACGCGGTGACCACCTCGCTCTCCCTGATGGCGACGTACGGCCAGTGCCGCAAGCGGGTGGAGAGCTGGTGGATCTGGATCACCGCCGATCTCGTCTACATCCCGCTCTACGTCTACAAGGAACTCCATCTCACCGCCGGGCTGTACGTCGTCTTCCTCGGGCTCTGCGTGATCGGGCTGCGGAACTGGCGGGCCGACCTGCGCCGGCTCGCGGCCGTCGGCGTCCGGCCGGTAGCGCCCGGTCCGGCCCCGGCCACCCCGTGACCGTGCGGGACGGTCGGGACCTTTTCGCCGGTGGCCGGCCGGAGTTCGGGCACGGCCTGGTGGTGGGGAAGTTCTATCCGCCGCACGCCGGGCACCACGCGCTGATCGCCGAGGCGGCCCGCCGGTGTGCCGCGGTCACCGTGGTGGTGGCGCCGTCCCGGCGGGAGTCGGTGCCGTTGGAGTTGCGGCTGGACTGGTTGCGTGAGGTGCACGCCGCCGACCGGCACGTCCGGTTCGTCGGCCGGTACGACGACCATCCGGTCGACTACGCCGACCCGGCTGCCTGGGACGCGCACTGCGCGGTGTTCCGGGCGGCGGTCGGGCCGGCCCGGGTCGACGCGGTCTTCTCCTCCGAGGCGTACGGCGCGGAGTTGGCCCGCCGGTTCGACGCGGTGGACGTACCCGTCGATCCGGCCCGGGTCGCCGTACCGGTCTCGGGCACGGCGGTGCGGGCCGATCCGGTAGCGCACTGGGCGATGCTCAGCCCGCCGGTCCGGGCCTGGTTCGTCCGCCGGATTGTCGTGGTGGGCGCCGAGTCCACCGGTACCACCACCGTCGCCAGGGCGCTGGCCGGGCACTACCGCACCTGCTGGGTACCGGAGTACGGCCGGGAACTCACCGCCGCCAAGCTGGCCCGGCTGCGCCGTACCGAGCCCGAGGCGACGATCTTCGACGTTGGTTGGGACCGGGCGGACTTCGAGACGGTGGTGCGGGAGCAGCAGGCCGCCGAGGACGCCGCCGCGCGGCGCAGTGGGCCGTTGCTCTTCTGTGACACCGACGCCCGGGCCACCGCCGTGTGGGAGGAGCGGTATCTCGGCTCGACCTCACCCCGGGTCCGGGCCGCCGCCCGTCGGCCCGATCTCTATCTGCTGACCGACCATCGCGGGGTGCCGTTCGCCGACGACGGCCTGCGGGACGGGGCGCACCTGCGCGGCTGGATGACCGAGCGGTTTCGTGCGGTGCTGGCCGAATCCGGCGTACCCGTGATCGAACTCACCGGTCCGCTTCCGGACCGGCTGCGGACGGCGATCCTGGCCTGCGACCGGATCCTGGCGGTCGGTTGGCCGCTCGCCGACCCGCTGCTGCCCCGGCATAGCACCTAGGTTCCTAGGATGGCTTAGGGTCAGTGATCCAGATAGCCCGACCGGGGGAGATGCGCGCGGGGCAGGGAATGGTGAACAATGGCCCCTGTAGGAGGGGAGTATTCCTTCGCGACGGTGTCGTCAACACGGTCGTCGGCCGGCAGACCGGTTACGAGGACCCGGCACCGTAGGTTGTCGTTGCGGCGTCTCCGCGTGGCGATGGCGGAAGAGACCTCCGACAGTCACCATCGTCTGCATCGCCTGATGCGCGTCTTTCGCGTGCTGACGGCGGTGCCGTGTGCCTGCCGGAGGAGTGTCTTGAACGTGTCCACCTGGGTGTGGGTCGTCTCGCTGGTCGTGCTGACCGCGGTCCTACTACTTGATTTAGTGATCGTCGGTCGGCGACCGCACGAGCCGAGTCTGCGGGAGTCCGGCCTCTGGGTCGCCTTCTACGTCGGCCTCGCGATCGTCTTCGGGGTCGGCCTGGCCCTGACCACCAATCTCACCGTGGCCGGGGAGTTCTACACCGGATGGCTCACCGAGTACAGCCTCTCGGTGGACAACCTCTTCGTGTTCGTGATCATCATGTCGCGATTCGGCGTACCCCGGCAGTACCAGCAGAAGGTGCTGCTGATCGGTATCGTGCTGGCGCTGGTGCTGCGCGGTGGCTTCATCGCGGCCGGAGCGGCCCTGATCAACCAGTTCTCCTGGGTCTTCTACATCTTCGGCGCCTTCCTCATCTACACGGCGATCAACTTTTTGCGGCAGGGTGAGCCGGACGAGGAGGACTTCAAGGAGAACGTGCTGATCCGCTGGAGCCGGCGGGCGCTGCCGGTCTCTCGGGACTTCTCCGGCGCCCGGCTCAGCGTGCGGGAGAACGGCCGGCGGCTCTTCACCCCGATGCTGATCGTGCTGATCGCGATCGGCACCACGGACCTGGTCTTCGCGCTCGACTCCATCCCGGCGATCTTCGGGATCACCCAGGAGCCGTACCTGGTCTTCACCGCCAACGTCTTCGCGCTGATGGGGCTGCGGCAGCTCTACTTCCTGCTCGGCGGACTGCTCGACCGGCTGGTCTACCTCAACATCGGGCTCGCCGTCGTGCTCGGCTTCATCGGCGTCAAACTGGTGCTGGAGGCGCTGGCCGGCAACAATCTGCCGTTCGTCAACGGTGGCGAGCCGGTCGGCTGGGCGCCGCACATCCCGATCTGGCTCTCCCTCACCGTCATCCTGGGCACCCTGGCGATCGCGACGGTGGCCAGCCTGATCAAGTCCAGCCGGGACGGCCGGACCACGCAGAAGCTGCCGGTCGGCTGAGGTGGGCGCGGTCGGCTGAGGTAGGGCGCCGGAGCGGCAACTCAGAGGAGTGCGGCCTTCCCCCTTCCCCCTGCGGTCCGTCTGGACCGCAGGGGAAGGGCACGGCCGCGGGGCCAGCGGCTCAGGCCGGGAGTGAGTCGGTGACCCGGTGCGCGCCGACCAGGGTGGCGGTCCGGTCAGCGGGCATCGGTTCCTCCAGCACCCGCCGCTTGGTGTAGCAGGCGTGCAGCATCCGTCGGTCGCCGTCCGGGCCGGGACGGGCGGTGACGATGCCGATGTGGTGGACCCGCCGGCCCGGCCGGGCGAAGAAGTAGAGGTCGCCGGGGCGTTCCGCACCGAGCGGCACCGGAACCGTCGCCGCCGCCTGGTCGTCGGCGTCCCTGGGCAGGCGTACGCCGAAGCGCCGCCAGGCCAGGTGCACCAGGCCCGAGCAGTCGATGCCGTACGCCGAGACGCCGCCCCAGAGATAGACCACGTCCCGCAGTTGGCTGGCCACCGTGAGCACCTCGGTCGCGCTCGGTGGCTGGTTCGGCGCCGGGGCGAGGTGGGTGTCGGGCGCCCAGAGGGGCTGCTCCTGGTCGGGGACCCGGACCGGCCGCCAGCCGGCGCGGACCGGTCCCGCGCAGGTCAGCCGGGTACCCAGGATCACGTCGGGCAGCACCACCGCACCGAACGGTGCGTCGTGCAGCCGGGTGACCGTCGCCGAGACGACCAGGTCCGCCGGTGCCGGATCGGCCGGCGCGACGAGCTGGTCCAGCGGCAGCCAGCCCGGATAACCCCGAGGGTCGAGCCTGGCCGCCGGCTGCTCCACCGCGACGACCCGGACCCAACCGTCCGGCCGGACCTGCTCGACCAGCACCCGCTCGCCGAGCAGGAGCTGACTGAGCACGCAGTCGCCGACCCGCTGGTCGGCGCTCATCCCGGAGATCCAGCCGGCGATGTCGGTCCGGCGGGACAGGGCCGGTGCGTCCACCGGACGAACAGTCTCCGGGCCCGCCCACAGGGTGGCGACGGCGACCCGGACAACGGCCTCGTGCCCCGAGCGCACCGCCATGTCAGTACCACCCGTCCTCGCCCGCTCCCGCCCGAAACCCTATGAAAATAAGCGCCGCCCTGCAACAAGCCTCTGAATGTTGCCTTCATGACCGGTGGGCGCGCGGCGGTCGGGCGCGAGAAGGGAGACGTGACCGACGGCTGACGCGTGACGGGCGACGGGTGCGGATGACACGTGACGGGCGACGCGGGACGGGTGCGGGTGAGGCGTGACGGGTGATGGGTGACGGGCGGCGTCAGGGGGTGGGTGGTGGTGTCCCGTGCAGGCCGACGACGCCGAGACCGGGAGCGTCCGGCAGCACCACGGTGGCGTTCTCGTACCGGATACCGCCCTGCACCGGCGTCCAGGCCAGCCACCAGGCCGCGTCCAGGTCCGACACGGCGCTGGTGCCGTACGCGGCCACCAGGCTGGCCGCCGCGCCGATCCCGATCTGACTCTCCATCATCGAGCCGACCAGCGTGCCGAGGCCGTGCGCGGCGGCCAGCTCCAGCAGCGCCCGGGCCGTCCCCAGTCCACCGCACTTGGCCAGCTTCACGTTCACCAGGTCGGCGGCCCGGCGCTGGATCACCTCGACCAGGTCGCGCAGCCCGTAGACCGACTCGTCGGCCAGGATCGGCACGTCCACCCGGTCGGCCACCCAGGCCAGCCCGGCGATGTCCCGGGCGTGCACCGGCTGCTCCACCAGCTCCACGTCGAGCCCGGCGTCGGAGACACCGCGGATCACCCGGACCGCCTCCCGGGGCGTCCAGCCCTGGTTGGCGTCGAGCCGGATCCGGGCCTGCGGACCGGCGGCGGCGCGTACCGCCCGGACCCGGGCCAGGTCACCCGCGGGGTCCGTGCCGACCTTCACCTTCAGCACCTCGAAGCCGTCGGCGATCCGCTGCTTCGCGGTGCCGGCCAACTCGACCGCGTCCCCGGCGGAGAGGGTGACGTCGGTGGCGACCCGGCGGGACGTCCCGCCGAGCAGCCGCACCAGCGGTATGCCGAGCCGCCGCGCCGCCAGGTCGTGCAGTGCGACGTCCACCGCAGCCTTCGCCGCCTCGTTGCCGGCCACCGCAGCCCGTACCTCCGCGCACCGGGCCACCAGGTCGTCCGGGTTCCGCCGGGTCAGCAGCGGGGCGAACACCTCCTCGACGCAGGCCCGGGCACCGCCGATCGACGCCCCGGTCACCTGCCACACCTGCGGTGCCTCGCCGAACCCGGACCGCCCGTCGGCATCGACCACCTCCACCACCAGGGTCTCTACAGTGGAGGTACGGCGCAGTGCGGTCACGAACGGCGTGTGCAGCGGAGCGGAGAGCCGGTGGGTGCGTACCGAGGCGATCGACATGCAGGCACCATATCGACCGTCAGATCAGCGGACGGTCCCCAGACCGTGCCGGGCCGCCCAGACCAGGGCAGACACCCGGGCGACGAGGCGGCGTGCCCGCTCGTCCCGGTCGTCGGACGGCCCGGCGGCACCGTCCGGCGGCGCACTGGTGCAGACCACCACGGCGTACGGGGGCGCGTCGTCCGGGAAGACCACTCCGGCGCCGTGCCGGACGCCGCGTACCCAGCCGTTCTTGTGCGCGATCCGGGTCCCCGGCGGCAGCCCGGCGGCCAGGTCCTCGCCGCGCTCCTGGCCGAGCAGCACGTCCAGCATCGCCGCGCAGGTGTCGGGGGAGGCCAGCCGGGACCGGACGATCCCGCCGAACAGCCCGGTCAGGTCGGCGGCGGTGACCTGGTTGTCGAGGCCGGCGTCCCGGGCGGCGAAGTCCTCGATGCCCCGCTCGGTGCGGCTGTGCCGGGCACCGCTGTCCGCCCAGACCTTGGCGACGGCGGGCAGCCCGACCTGCCCCAGCACCAGGTTGGTGGCGAGGTTGCTGGACCGGACGATCATGCGTTCGGCGAGCCAGCCCAGCGGCGCGGTGCCGCCGAGCCGGGCCCAGACCGCCTCGTCGTTGTCGTACTCCGCGGCGCAGGAGAACCGGCCCGCACCCGGTCGGGCCGAGTCGAATTCGTTGACCACCGGTACCGCCGCGTTCAGGTCCACCGCGCCGGCCTCGGCGGCCCGGTACAGCGCGGCGAGTACCGCCACCTTCATGGTGCTGGCCGCGTAGTGCGGAACGTCCGGCAGCCGGGTGTACGCGGGCGGGCGGCCGAGCCGCCCCGCGTAGACCGAGACGGTACCGGCGACGGCGGCGAGTTCGGTGTCGAGTGCTTCCCAGGGCATCTGGGCAGCGTACGACCTGACTCAGCCGGCGTGCTTGCGGCGTGCGGCGGCCCGGGCCCGGGACGGCGCGTCCAGTACGACCTTGCGCAGCCGGATCGCCACCGGGGTCACCTCGACGCACTCGTCCTCGCGGCAGAACTCCAGCGCCTGCTCCAGGGAGAGCTTGCGCGGCGGGATCAGCTTCTCGGTCTCCTCGCTGGTCGAGGAGCGCATGTTGGTGAGCTTCTTCTCCTTGGTGATGTTGACGTCCATGTCGTCGGAGCGGGAGTTCTCGCCGACCAGCATGCCCTCGTACACCTCGGTGGACGGCTCGACGAAGAGGGTGCCGCGCTCCTGGAGGTTGAGCATCGCGAACGCGGTGGCCACCCCGGGCCGGTCGGCGACCAGCGAACCGGTGTTCCGGGTGCGCAACTCGCCGAACCAGGGTTCGTACGACTCGAAGACGTGGTGCAGGATGCCGGTGCCCCGGGTGTCGGTGAGGAACTCGGTGCGGAAGCCGATCAGCCCGCGGGCCGGGACCAGCCACTCCATCCGGACCCAGCCGGTGCCGTGGTTGACCAGTTGCTCCATCCGGCCCCTCCGGGTGGCCAGCAGCTGGGTGATGGCGCCGAGGTACTCCTCCGGGGCGTCGATGGTGAGCCGTTCCACCGGCTCGCAGGTCTTCCCGTCGATCTCCCGGGTCACCACCTGCGGCTTGCCGACGGTCAGCTCGTAGGACTCGCGGCGCATCTGCTCGACCAGGATGGCCAGGGCCAGCTCTCCCCGGCCCTGCACCTCCCAGGCGTCCGGCCGGTCGGTCGGGAGCACCCGCAGCGAGACGTTGCCGATCAGCTCCCGGTCCAGCCGGTCCTTGACCATCCGGGCGGTGACCTTGGCGCCCTTGACCCGCCCGACCAGCGGCGAGGTGTTGGTCCCGATGGTCATCGAGATCGCCGGCTCGTCGACGGTGATCAACGGCAGCGGCCGGGGGTCCTCCAGGTCGGTCAGGGTCTCGCCGATCATGATCTCGGGGATGCCGGCGACCGCGATGATGTCGCCGGGCCCGGCGGAGTTGGCCGGCTTGCGCTCCAGCCCCTCGGTCATCAGCAGTTCGGAGACCCGGACCCGCTCCACCGTGCCGTCGGTGCGGCACCAGGCCACGGTCTCGCCCTTGGTGATGGTGCCCTGGCGGACCCGGCACAGCGCCAGCCGGCCGAGGAACGGCGAGGCGTCCAGGTTGGTCACGTGCGCCTGCAACGGCGCGTCCTCGGCGTAGGCCGGTGGCGGGATGGTGTCGAGCAGGCTGCGGAACAGCGGCTCCAGCGAGCTGCTGTCGGCCGGCAGGGTGCCGTCGGCGGGCTGGGTCAGCGAGGCGATCCCGTCCCGGGCGCAGGCGTAGACGATCGGGAAGTCGATCTGCTCGGCGTCCGCGTCCAGGTCCAGGAAGAGCTCGTACGTGTCGTCGACCACCTCCTTGATCCGGGCGTCCGGCCGGTCCACCTTGTTGATCACGAGGATTATCGGCATCCGGGCCTGGAGCGCCTTGCGGAGCACGAACCGGGTCTGCGGCAGCGGGCCCTCGCTGGCGTCCACCAGCAGCAGCACCCCGTCGACCATGGTCAGCCCGCGTTCCACCTCGCCGCCGAAGTCGGCGTGCCCGGGGGTGTCGATGATGTTGATGGTGACCGGGTCCGAACCGTCCGCCGGCAGGTAGCGCACGGCGGTGTTCTTGGCCAGGATGGTGATGCCCTTCTCCCGCTCCAGGTCCATGGAGTCCATCACCCGGTCGGCCGGCTCGGCCCGGGCCGAGAACGCGCCGGACTGCCGCAGCATGGCGTCGACCAGCGTGGTCTTGCCGTGGTCGACGTGGGCGATGATTGCGACGTTACGAAGGTCCCCGCGGGTCTGCATGCGCTCCATCCTCCCGCCCGCGTGATCCGGGCCGACGTCCGGGTTCCCCCTGAGTCGACCCCCGTCTCCGCGGGAATCCCTGTGCCGGCCGACCGCGTGGCTGGCATGCTGGCCGTGGTGTTCGGGGGGCGGGCGTGCATGACGTGTTGACGGTGGTGCGGGAGTTGCCACCGGTGCTGGTCTACCTGGCCGCCGCGCTGCTGGTGGCCGCCGAGACGGCCGTGATCGTCGGCCTGGTGATGCCGGCCGAGGCGACCCTGCTGCTGGTCGGCTTCCTCGCGTACACCGGACTGCTGCGGCTCGGCCCGGCGCTGGTGGTGATGGTTGTCGCAGCGGCCCTCGGCGACACGCTGGCGTTCCGCAGCGGCCGGCGGCACGGCCCCCGGTTGCGGGCGGGCCGCTGGGGGAGCCGGATCGGGGCACGGCGCTGGGTGAGGGCCGACGCGATGCTGGCCCGGTTGGGTGGGCGCGGTGTCTTCGCGGCCCGCTGGGTCGCCTTCGCCCGGACCCTGGTGCCCCGGCTGGCCGGCAGCGCCGGGATGCCGTACCGGCGGTTCGGGCCGTGGAACCTGGCCGGGGTGGTGACCTGGGTCGGCAGCTCGGTGCTGGCCGGCTATCTGGCCGGGGAGTCCTACGAGACGGTCTCCCAGCGCCTCGGCAGGGCGACCGGCGCCGTACTGCTGCTGATCGTCTTCATCGTGGCCATCGTGCTGGTCGGCCGCTGGCTCGGCCGCAACCCGGATCCGGTCCGCTCGCTGCTGTCCCGGGCCGTCGCCCGGCCGCCGCTGCGCTGGCTGGCCCGGCGGTACGGGGTGCTGTTCTTCGTGCTGTCGATGCACATCGGGCCGGGCTGGACGCTGCTGGCGAACCTGGCCGCCGGGTTGGCGCTGCTCTTCGTCACCGGGCTGGCCCTGGCCTGGCTGCTCGACCTGGTGATCACGCACAGCGGGCTGTCGGTGGTCGACAGCGCGATAGCGGAGTGGTTCGCGTCCCGGCGTACCGACGGGGTGGCCGAGCTGGCGCACGCGGCGATCGGCGCGCTGCGCGGGCCGGTGCTGATCCTGGTGGTGGCGCTGGCCGCCGCGGTGGTCGGCTGGCGTACCCGACCGTGGCGGGTCGACCTGCTCAGCGTGCTCGGTACGGTCGGCGCCTTCGTACCGCTGCTGGTGCTGGTCCTGGTCACCGACGTGACCGGGCCGACCAGCAGCGCACCCGTCCGGCTGCTGCCGGCCCAGAACGCGGTGGTCGCGGCGAGCTTCTGTACGCTCGCCTGGCTGCTGGCCCGGCAGAGCCGCTGGCCGATGGCGGTGGCGGCCTGGACGGTGGCGGCGGTCGGGGTGGTGACCATCGGTGCGGCCCGGCTCTACGTCGGCTGGAGTTCGGCGAGCGAGACGGTCACCTCGGTGCTGCTCGGGGTGCTCTGGACCGCGGTCTTCATCGTCGCCTGGGCGAGCCGGGACCGCGCGGTGCGGGCCGCCGGGACCTCGGCCGGGCCGCTGAAGGAAGACCGGGTCCAGCCGTCGAAGGGCGAGCCCCGGACGCCCACGGGCGAGCCCCGGACACCGATGGGCGAGGCAGAGCCGCCGATGGGCGAGGCCCGGTCACCGGTGGGCTAGGTCCGCCACCGTGGGCTAGGTCCGCCCACCGTGGGCCAGGTCCGCCACCAGTGGACGAGCCACCGTGGTGGTCGATGTCCCCTGAGCGGCCGGCGTGCCTGTTATGGTGCGGCCGGGAAACTGGGGGGACTGGATGACTGACTGGCTACGCAGGACGGGACTGCTGTCCGGGGTGGTGGTCCTGACGCTGGCCGCCGTGGGTGCCTGTGCCAACGGCGAGCCGGGCGGCGACGGCACCACCGTCGTCGCGGAGGTGGACCCGTCCGCCGTCGCGCAGCCGGGTGCGGCCGACGAGCCGACGACCGAGCCGGAGCCGCCGGCCGTGGCGGGGCTCGGCGTCCGGCCGACCCCTTCGGCGACGCCGAAGCGCACCCCCAGCAAGAAGCCGGGGCCGCGCAAGGTCCCGAAGCCGCCGACCGAGACGAAGCTGCCCCCGCCGCCGCCGAAGCCCGAGGCCGGCTGCACCAAGCCGCGCTACGAGGGCAGCCAGGCCAGCCGGGCCCAGGTCAAGCAGGCACTGACCGAGGCGGCCGGCCGAATCTACTGGCCGAACTCGGCTCCGGACATCCGGGTGCCGGTCGACCTGGTCAAGGCGACCGCCTGGCAGGAGAGCGGCTGGCAGTCGAACATCATCGCCTGCGACGGCGGGGTGGGGCTGATGCAGGTCATGCCGGACACCGCGGCCTTCGTCAACCAGCGTTTCGACCAGTCGTACGACATCGACGCCTATCGGGACAACGCCACGCTCGGCGCGAACTACCTGGCCTGGCTGATCAAGTACATCGGCGACGCCTTCTTCGAGAGCGACTACGGGGTCTCCGCCGAGGACTGCGGCAGCGCACTCAACTCCTGCCTGCTCAACGCGGTGATCTCGGCGTACAACTTCGGGCCGGGTGCGGTGGTGACCGACGACGGGTTGAAGATCCCCAACCCGCAGTACGTCCGGAACGTTCGCGCGTTGATGACGGAGTGTGAGTGTCTGGCCTTCTGAGGTCGTCGGCCGGCTAGCCGTCCCTTCCCAACCTCGGATGGGTTGACCATTGCTTTTGGTCAGATTGGCAGCTTGGACGACTGGACTCCGATCGATGTCGCGGATACGGTCAGTAGTGAACACCTGCCTCCGAGTAGGGGGGACTGATCGATGCGATTGCTGTGGCTCGCCGACGTGCTCCGGTCCGCCGGTCTGACGGTCCACGAGGTCGGCGGTTGGCGAAGTCGAGGCTCCACGTCCTTCGATCCACACGGGATCATGTGCCACGAGACCCGCGGCTCCCTGCACTCCACCGACGCCGGTGAGATCTACGTCCTGCTCAACGGCTCCGCGACGGCACCGCCGCCGATCGCCCAGCTCTACCTCTCCCGTACCGGGCACTGGCACGTGATCGCCTCCGGCCGGTGCAACCACGTCCGGGTCGGCTGGGCCGGGCCGTTCAAGGGGGTCGGCAACTCCGGCCTGGTCGGCATCGAGGCGCAGCACGCGCTCGGCGAGCCGTGGACCGCCCGGCAGTACGACTCCTACGTGCGCGGCGTCGCGGCGCTGCGCGACCGTACCGGTTGGGGGATCGCCGGCCACAAGGAACACCAGCCGGGTGGCTACGGCCACTCCAGCGTCAAGACGGACCCGAGCTTCAACATGAACCAGTTCCGGCGCGACGTCGCCGCATCGTCCGGAGGGGAGAACATCATGCCGGCACTGTCCGACAGGGAGCAGGAGCAACTCTTCAAGTACGCGAAGGACGTCAACTACATCCTCTGGCAGGGCGCGCAGAAACCGGACGGCAGCGGCCGTACCGACATCCGGCAGCACTTCTACAACATCGAGGGGATGCTGACCGAGGTCAAGGCGAACCAGATGACCATGCTCGGCAAGGACTGGGTCAACGAGCAGGAGATCATCGACGGGGTGCTCGCCGGGCTGGGCTCCAAGGACCTCGACGACGCGGCGGCCGCGCTGCGGGCGGTGTTCGGCGACCGGGTCGAGGAACTGGCCGCCAAGCTCACGGCGACCTGAGGGTCTGTCCACCCCGGCGGCGCGGTCGGTAGCTGCCCGGCGCCCCGGTCAGCCGATGGTGCGGCGGCGCAACCAGGCGCCCTCGGCGGGCAGTCGAAGTAGTCGGTGCGGTGGTTCTGCGCGAGGTCGGGCAGGAAGGTCCCGGTCCCGATCGTGCGCGGCACGCGTACCGGCCGGTTGTCCAGGGCGCGTTTCACGAAGTGTCACTCGCGGGGTGCACGGTGTGCGGCCCGTGGATCGCACCGGCCCGCAGCAGGATGGTCGGCAGGACCGCCCCGGCGGCGAGCAGATCCCGCTCCATGGCCGCCTTGCCGGCGATCGGGCGAACGACCGGCGAAGCTATCCGCAACGGCGATTGCGCAACATGTCTTGCGCAATTGCTGTTGCGTATGACAGCGTGGGCGCATGAGCAGAGAAATCCGTCAGGTCACCGACTCCCGAGTGCTGGCCGCCATGTCCCATCCGCTCCGCCGCCGCCTGATGGACGTGTTCAAGGTTTACGGCCCGGCCACGGCCAGCGCGCTGGCCGAGCGCACCGGGCAGGCGGTCGCGAACGTCAGCCATCACCTGAAGGTGCTCGCCGCCGCCAACCTGGTCGAGGAGGCACCGGAACTAGCCCGGGACCGCCGGGAGCGGTGGTGGCGGCTCGTCTCGGCCGGGCTGCGTTGGTCCAGCGCCGACTTCGCCGACGACCCGTCCCGGGAGGCCGTACAGCAGGCCGCCGTGTCGCTGAACCTGGACCGTCAGGTCGGGCTGGTCCGGGACTGGCACGCCGCCGGCGACGACCAGCGGGCCATCTGGGGAGACGCGGCGTTCTCCACCGACCGCTGGCTGCGGTTCACCCCCGCCGAACTGGCGGAGTTCGAAACCGAACTGCTCGCACTGCTCTCCCGGTGGGGCGACCGCGAGCTCCCCGACGACGGGCAGCCCCGCGAGCCGGTCTTCTTCTTCGCCCACAGCATCCCGGCCCAGCCCTGAACCAGCCCACCCCTGAGCCAGCCCAGCCCTGAGCCAGCCCAGCCGGCCCGGTACGGGCGAGCGAGACGCGGAGAAGAGATGAGTTTGCTCCGGCAACGAGACTTCCGGCTGCTCTGGATCGGACAGGCCGGCAGCACCTTCGGCGCCAGCGTCACCAGTGTCGCGCTGCCCCTGGTGGCGGTCGCCACACTCGGAGCCAGCACCTTACAGGTGGCGCTGCTGACCGCCGCCGCGTGGCTGCCCTGGCTGCTGGTCGGTCTGCCGGCAGGCGCCTGGGTGGACCGGTTGCGCTGCCGGCCGGTGATGGTGACCTGCGACCTGGCCGCCGCGCTGCTCTTCGCCAGCGTGCCGGTCGCCGGCTGGCTCGGCGTACTCAGCATCGGGCACCTGCTGGCCGTCGCGCTGGCCGGCGGCACGGTGAGCGTCTTCTTCAAGACCGCGTACCTGGTCTACCTGCCCACCCTGCTGGACCGGACCGACCTGGCCGAGGGTAACGCGAAGCTCCAGGGCACCGAGGCGGTGGCCCAGGTGGCCGGTCCGGGCATGGCCGGCCTGCTGGCCAACCTGGTCGGCGCGGCGACCGCGCTGCTGGTGGACGTGATCGGCTTCCTCGGCTCGGCCGCCTGCCTGCTGTCGATCCGCCGCCGTGAGCCGCGCCGCCGCGCCGATCCGGCGGCGGGCCTCGGCCGGCAGATCGCCGAGGGGGTACGGTTCACCGCCCGCGATCCCTACCTGCGGGTGCTCACCGTCTGGGGTGCGGTCAGCAATCTCGGCCTGATCGGCTATCAGGCGCTGCTGGTCGTCTTCCTGGTCCGCGAGGTCGGGGTGGGTCCGGGCACCGTCGGCGGCCTGGTCGCCGTGATGAGCCTCGGCGGAGTCGTCGGCGCCGCGATCGCCACCGCGCTGTCCCGCCGCCTCGGCAGTGCCCGCGCGCTGCTGCTCTGCGCCCTCGGCGCGGAACCGTTCGGGCTGCTGATCCCGATGACCGCCCCCGGGGCTCGGCTCGGGCTGCTGGTGCTGGCCGGAGTGGTGATCGGCGCCGGCGTGGTCGCCGGCAACGTGATCAAGACCGGCTTCCGCCAGGCGTACGTGCCACACCGGCTGCTCGGCCGGGTCAGCGTGACCATGCAGGTGGTCAACCTCGGCACCATCCCGCTCGGTGCCGTGCTCGGCGGCGCGCTCGGTACGACGCTCGGCCTCCGCCCGGCGATGTGGGTGATCACCGCCGGGCTGGCGCTGAGCGGGCTGATCCTGCTGATCGGCCCGCTGCGCCAGCGCCGCGACCTGCCCGATCGGGAACACACCGAAGAGGTGCCGGCGTGCGTTGCGGAGCTGCCGAAGCACACCGCGGAGCTGCCGGCCCGGCCGGCGCGTCGCGAGCTGCTCAGTGCGGCTGAACGTTAGCCGCCTGCGGGCCCTTCTCGCCCTGGGTGACGTCGAAGTCGACCTTCTGCCCCTCGTTGAGCTCCCGGTAGCCGGACGTCGCGATCGCGGAGTAGTGGACGAACACGTCCGGCCCTCCGCCGTCCTGCTCGATGAAGCCGAAGCCCTTTTCCGAGTTGAACCACTTGACGGTTCCGCTTGCCATGGGTGTCTCCTTAGCGGCGCGCCTGGTGCGTGGCGTGCCCTGCACGTCACCGACAGTAGCTTCCCTCGGTACTCCGCGCGGGCGGAAGCCAGGAGTCGTGCAAACCTCCGGCCTACGCCGGACGACGGACCCACCCCTAGTACCAGTCAGGGTTGCCCGTGCCACTTACCAGGGCTCGACCCGGATGTCCGGGGAGGGTTCCGGCCGTAACGTTCCTGACGTGGCGGACTGGCTGGTTCAGGTGGGGGAGCTGCCGTCAGGAGTCTTCCTGGCGGTACTCGGCGGGGTCATGATGCTGGACGCGATTCCGCTGCTCGGCGTACTCGTGCCCGGTGACGTCGCGGTGTTGGCCGCGGTGGGAGTCGGTCGACCGGCCAGCCTGGGGGCGTTCCTGGCGGTGATCGCCGGCTGTCTCGGTGGCTGGTCGCTCACCTTCCTCGCCGGCCGGCGGTTCGGCGCCCGACTGCGGCGCAGCCGTACCGGGGCGTGGATCGGGCAGGAGCGCTGGGCAGCCGCCGAGCGGATGCTCGGCAGTGGCGGGGGCCGGATGGTGATGGTGGCGCCGTTCCTGCCGGTGCTCAACGCGCTGCTGCCGCTGGCCGCCGGCGGGCTGCGGATGTCGTACCGGCGGTTCCTGGGTTTCGCTGCGGTCGGCGCGGTGCTCTGGGCCGGGCTCTACATGGTGCTCGGCCTCCTGGCCCGGTCGGTCGGCGGGCTGCTGCCCGGCGAGTCGTTCGCGCTGCTCGGCACGGTGGGCTTCGGGATGCTCTTCGGCGGCCTCGTCCTGCTGGGCGTACGCCGCCGACTCGCCTCGACGGTCGAGGGCTGACCGGGCGGTTCTCGGCGGTCGGGGGATGCGGGTGGCGCCGGGCGGCTGGGCGACCGGCCGGCGCCACCCGGGGGGAACGCGGATCACGCGCACGGGGGCCGACGGGGTCGGGGGCAGTAGCCGGTCGGGGGCGTGATCACGCAACCGGGGCCGGACCGGCGGCCGGTCGGGGGGGGTGACCGGCCGCCGGGACCGGCCCGGGCGAGGCCGCCGGCCCGGGCCGGTCCCGGTGAGGTTGGCGGCTCGGGCCGGCCGGGGCCTGGCTGGCATACTGGGCTGCCATGGTGTTGTCGCGGCGCTGGGCCGGCTTCCTGATCCTGGTCGGCGTCTGGACCTGGGCGATCTGGCCGCGGTTCGCCGTCGCGATCTGGAACGACGCCCGCGCCTGGTCGACCGGGGAGATCGGGCAGGGCAGCCCGACCAGTTTCCTGTGGGTGCACGCCCTGCTGATCGGGGCGTCCCTGGCCATCGGTACCACGGTCGGCGTACTCGGCGTGCGCGCCTGGTGGACCGCACGGACTCCCCGCTCCTGAACAAGGGCCGGCGCCGGAAAGCGGTGTGGCGCCGGCCGGCGTTCCCCCGTCATCATCACCGCCGGCCGGCGAGTCATGGACCCCGGTGTCGAACCGGGCACACCGCCACCATCGAAGTGGCGGCCGAGCAGCCAACGCCCGCGTCCATGGTGTCCACGGTGGATGGCATCGAGGCTGACCGACTCCGCCGCCGGGCGGCGCCTTCGGAGAATTTGGCGGACCCCCGGGGTATGCCCGACCCCGGGGGTCCTGAGGTTCCACCCGTTCGCACGCCAGCGACATTTAAGATCCACGATCAGTCTACAGTCGACGCGCTTTGCCATTAAGCGACCGCCGCAGGTAGAGCGGCAGACTGGACTCGAACCAGCATCTCGTCGAGATGGTCGTGGTCGGTAGATCTGGCGATCGGTGGGGGTGCTGAGCCTGGAGCGATAGTCTCAGCCTGCTCGGTGTCGGTCTGCCTCTACCGGTTGGGCTACCTCGGCTCGGAGTGCCGAGGGGAGGACTCGAACCTCCACTGGAACCGCCACCTCTGATGAGTCTGACGAGTCAGTCTCAGTCTCGGCGCAGTTCGCGCCACCCCCCGCTCCACGGGGGTGTCTGGGAGGCTACCCGAAGAGGTAGCCGAACACCTCGTCGCCGACGGTGCGGTCCTGCACCGTGGTGCTGTTCGCCTCCTCGCGGGCCACCTTCACCGCCTCCAACAGCTTGTCGACGCGTCCGCGGAGCACCTTGACCCGTTCGGCCGGGAGGGCGCCGGAGAGCTTCACCGTGGTCCAGGTCCCCACCGGTAGGTCCTCGGTGTAGACCTCGACCTGCGCCGGGTGCTTCTCCGTCGCCTCGGCCTTGACGTGGTTGCGGTGCACCTTGCGCATCTTCTGCGTCTGGCTCGGGGTACTCGCGTAGCAGCCGCGATCCGGATCGAACTCCCAGCGCTCCGCCGCGTCCAGGGTGGCCAGCCCGTCGACGAAGGTACGCAGGTCGACGAGCTGCTTCTCCAGGAAGAGCAGATAGGTGACCGGTGCCTGGCGGATCAGGGTCCGCCCGTCGACCACCACGTCGGCCTTGGCGGTGGCGTTGCCGGTGTCCTGGAGGAACTGGAGGTCGAAGAGTCGGCCCATGGTCGTGGCGACGTCGTCCAGGACCTCCTGGACGGTGTACTGCACCCGGGTCGACTCCGGCGGCAACTGCTCCCGGATGTCGTCGGCGAACGGCTGGTAGGTCCGGGAGATGCCGGAGAGCGGCGGTGCCTTCTGGGTACGCCGGTGGGCGTCGGTGAGCTCCCGCTTGGCCTGCGGCTTGAAGCCCTGCACCAGCGCGTTGACCTTGTGCAGTTCGGTGGGATTCGGCACCATGATCCTTTCGGTCTCGTCGGGCAGACGGTAGTCGTCGCCGCCGCGTCCGGCGACCCTGTCGTCGGGGTGTGCCCGTCCGCCTTAGAGCGTGGTTGAGATAGCTCGGCGTGGCTGCGTGATCACGACGCCAGAACGGTCCAGCGTGGATCGACGGCACGACGTAAGGCACCGCGCTAGGGATGCCCGTGCGATCTCATCGACCAGCATTGGGAGCTGGTTGACCGCTTTTGCCGCTGGCGCTGCATCGGTCAATAGGAGTCGAACTCGACGTCGACGGACGAGGCACCCCGCAGTGTTGCGACCTGCTCGGCCTCTGCTTGTAGCGGTTTTTTGTTCCGAGCCGGCAAGGTGCCGAAGGATTTCAGAGTGAGGGTCAGCTTCCGCCCGCTCTTACGCGGACGCCAAACACCGGCGATCTCGCCATCAACGAGCACCGTGCCCGGGTCGCCTACGGCCTTCCACACGTCCCGGTGATACTGCTTGTCAATGGCTGTCTCGCGGTCACGCAGCTGCGTGTAGGGGTCGCGAGGTGGAAGAAGACGCACCCCCTTGGGCGTCGGAGCCGACTGCAACGCATCAAGGTCCTCCGTAAGTAGCCACGTCTTGCGGCCGAAATCGACCTCCGTCATCTCGTCCTCGACCAGGCTCCACCAGGTGCCGGCGTCGCCGGCACGGACGCCCAGCCAAGCGGCGAAGTCCGCTCGGGTCGACGGACCGTAGCAGCGGAGGTATCGGCGGAGCAGCTCGGCGCGCGCGGTCTTCGGGTCGGTGTCCGGGATCGGATCACCCAGCCACTCATCGACCAGGACGAACGGTGCCTTGTTCCCGTCGCGTGGCGCGAAGCAAACCACTTTCTGCAAGGTGAGGATGCGGATGCAGAAGTGCACGACGGCCTCGCCGAGCGGTTGGCCGGCGGCATGGGGACCTTCTTGTTCCCAGATGTCGCGCTGCTTCTTCGACAGCTTGCGGGCGATCCGCTCGGCGAGTTCTGCGCCGAGTTCGTCGATGGCGAGTCGACGTCCGGTCAGGACATCACTGATCTCGGTACCGGTCAGCTCAACGGTCTCGGTGAGGCTGAGGCCGAGCTTGTCCACCGATTGCCCTGCCCCGAGGATGAACTGGCGCATCGCCTCCTCGGTCGGCGGGAGCACTCCGGTGGTGAAGACCGGTGCATCAGCGGTCGGGAAGTAGAACGGCGAGCCGCGCATGCACCAGCTCTGCAGGAGGCTCTTGTCCTCGGCTACTGCTTCGTCGACCCGATCCTGCGAGAGGTTGCGCACCCGGGCGTGCAGGGCTAGCAGCGCCGACCCGGGCGGGCTGTTCTGGACGCCGCACAACCCGGCCGCGTCGAGCAGCCTCTGCTCGCCCAAGCGTTCGGTGAGGTGCTGGGCGTGGAGCCGAAATGCGATGACGTCGGCTCTGGAAACCTTCACAGCCATCAACGCAGGCTACCTCGGGAGCCATGACGGGCTGCGGAGGCAGCGTCGGAGGTGCGGCGAAGTTGGCGCTGGGCCGGTTTTCCGCTGGTGATCCGGCGGAGCATGCCATTGATGCCTGCCCAGCGAATGAGTGCTTCGGAAACTTCCGGCTGGCGTTCGTAGTCGCGGGCCAGCCCACCCGGACCGCGGCGGCCATCCCGCCACACCGTCCAAACAAGAACTTCTCCACACGCACTTAGCAGGGCGGCGCCATGGACCTCTCGGCCGTCCTTCCGAACCGCCGACAATGACGCGTACGTACCCGGAGCAGGAGTCGAACCTGCAACGCACCGGTTCTGAGCCGGCGGCCTCTTCCGTTGGGCTACCCGGGCATGGGTGGAGTGACGCGGGATCGAACCGCGCACGCGAAGCTTGCAAGGCAACGCTGTGCACCAGCACTCACCCCAAAGTGCCCTCGGCGCGACTCGAACGCGCACGATGACCAGGCTCTCGACCTGGCGCCTCTACCAATTGGGCCACGAGGGCATCGCGCTCCCGGACAAGGATTTGAACCTCGATTGCCTGATCCAGAATCAGGAGTCCTGCCAGTTGGACGATCCGGGAATGGGCGGCCGGCGGGGGAGAATCCGCCGGCCGCCGTCAGCGCCGGGTCAGCGCGGCCCAGGTGGGTACCGTCGCTGCCGATCGCAGCACCATGCCGGCCTCGGTGGAGACTGACCCGGTGGAGCGGGCCGAGGTCGGCGTTGATGACCAGGACGTCCACCGGACACCTCCTCTTCTCGTGAATGTCGCGAAGCTCTCGCCGATGTGCTGGGCTCTCGTGGGTGTTCGGAGCGGCTGCCGGGATTCGAACCCGGGACCTCCACCATGGCAAGGTGGCGCGCTGCCAACTGCGCTACAACCGCGTGGGATGCTCCGGGTGCGATTCGAACGCACACTGTGCGCGTTTTGAGCGCGCTGCCTCCTGCCCTTGGGCTACCGGAGCGGCTGGCCTTTGCCAGTTACACCATTCCCGACGGGGTGCGGTCCGGGGCCCGAGAATCGAACTCGGTTTCTCCTGTACCCAAAACAGGCGGGTCAGCCGTCTCCCTCGCCCCGGATCTGCCCGGCCGGCGCGGTGGTACGGCGCCGGCCGGGCATCAACAATGCCATCCACTGTGGATTTTTCAACGTGGTACCGGTCCCGCCGGCCGAGGCCGGGGGAGAAGCAGAGGCGACAGGACTCGAACCTGCAACCTTCGGATTTGGAGGCCGCTGCGCTGCCAGTTGCGCCACACCCCTGTGTGCTGGAATCAGTGCGGGCAAGAGAAACGCCGCCCGGTCCCGGGGCGGGGAGGGCGGCGTGGACGCGAGTGGAGTCGCGTTACGTCCGCCAGCCGCCCAGGTCGGCACATGCGCCGGAGCCTAGGTGGACGGGGCGCCCGAGCATGGCGAGGCTCGTCGAGGCGTCTGGCAGCTGCCGCCACGCTCGCGAAGAGGTCTGCCACAACATCGGTTGCTCCTGTCGATCTGACGCGCCAATTTCGTTGATCGCTGTGCCCACCACGGTAGGGGCCGCCTCCGAGCGCGGCAACATCTTTTTCGGCTTCATCTTCCGTACCGTCGGATCACCTGCCGGAAACGCCTGCGCGGCGGCGTTTCCGGTGCCGGTGGGCGACCGGTGCGGCGTTGTCGGGATCGGATTCAGGAGCCCTCTTCGACCAGTCGAGTGACGGCCGCGGCGACCACATCGGGTGCCTGGGTCTGCGGAAAGTGTCCCACTCCGGGGACCATCACGACCTCGGCGCCGAGCTGTTCGCCGATCCAGTGGGCCTCGGCCGCCGGGTCCTTCCAGTCCACGTCGGCGGCGCCCATCACCACGACGGCGGGGGCGGACACCTCGGGCAGCCGCCGCCGGGCCGGCTCGTGCGAGGTGCGGGTCGTCCGCACGAACGCCCGCCAGTGGCCGGGCCGGCGCAGGTTGTCCCGCACCAGGGCGAGGTGTTGTTGGTAGCCGTCGGGCTTGGCGCCGGGCACCCACTTCGGGTAGTAGCCGAGGAAGGCAGCCGGGCCCCAGGGCCGGACGAGCATGATCCGGAAGAGCAGGTTCAGCACGGCCGCGCCGGCGGGTTGCCGGACGAACGGGCCGAGCAGGGCGAGGCCGCGTACCTTCGCCGGGGCGTCGGCGGCGGCGATCACGGCGGCACCGGCGCCCATGGAGTTGCCGACCAGGTGGGCGGGTCCGCCGAGCTCGTCGACGAGCGCGAGCAGATCGCTGGCGAGCGCCAGGTCGTCGTAGCCGGAGAAGCTGGCGTCGCTGTCACCGTGCCCCCGGATGTCCATCACGGCCACCCGGTAGCCCGCCTCGACCAGCTTCGGCGCGAGCAGCCGGTACGACTGGCGCAACTCGCCCATCCCCGGCGTGCAGATCACCAGCGGCCCGGCACCCTCCCACAGGTCGTACGCGATGCGTCCCTCAGGGCGGCGAAGGTAGCGGGGGTTAGCCATAGCTTTAAAGCTACACCCATTAGCCTAACGTGCCAAGCCGAAGCCGCGGTTTCGTCCCGGCCCGGCGATGGCCGGTGGCACCATGGAAGAGCAGTAGGTCCTTGGCGAGTCGACCGAACCTTCGGGACGGACCCAGCCGGGGCATCGGCCGGTGTGGGCGGACGTGCGACGCCCTCAACACGCCCGTGGCGGCCGCCCGACAGCAGGGATGGTGCCGCTGCCGCAGGGCCCGACTCCGACGGCTTGCCGGGCTCGCGTCGGTCGCGGGAGCCCGGTCCGACAGTCGTACGGGAGGAGAAGCCATGGGGGATGTCTCGGCCAGCACAAGTACGAGCGGCGACGGAGCCACCACACCCGAGCTGGTGCAGCGGGCCGCCGACCAGATATCCGGGCTGCTCCGCGAGGAGCTCGCACTGGCGCGGCTGGAGGTGTCGGAGAAGGGCAAGCGCGCGGGCGTAGGCGTCGGGCTGTTCGGCGGTGGCGGTGCGCTGGCCCTCTACGCCGGTGGTGCGCTGGTCGCCGCGGCCGTGGTGGCGTTGAGCTATGTCATCCCGGCCGCCCTGGCCGCACTGGTCGTCGCCGCCGTCCTTGCGGGTATGGCGGGCCTGCTCGCGCGATCCGGTCGGGAGCGGGTCCGTGGTGCGGCACCTCCGATGCCGAAATCGACGGCGGGAAGCCTGCGCGCCGATGCCGAGACGGTGCGGAACGCGGCCCGGGATCGGGGACGGTCATGATGCCGGGGGACGGCGTCGGCGACGTGGACCGGACTCGTGCGGAGATCGACCGGCGGCGCACCGAACTCGGCGAGACGGTTCAGGCGTTGGCCGCCAAGACGGACGTGCGGGCCCGTGGCCGCGAGAAGGCCGAACAGACCACGAACCGGCTTCGGGAACGATCGACGCAGGTCACCGGGACAGTCCGCGAGAAGGCCGCGCAACTACCGGAAGCGGCCGGCCAGAAGGTGGGACAGGCGCAGCGGAGGGTGGGCCGGATTGCCGCGGATGCCGGCCAGCAGGCCGTACGCGGTGCTCAGGTGATGGGGGCCTCGGTCAACCGGGCAGGCGGATTCGTCCGCCACAACCCGGTGCCCATCGCCCTCGGTGCCGTCGCGGTGATCGTCGGCGTGGTGACGGCGCGGAAGCGCACGGACGCGGCCCGAGGCAGGCGTCGGAGCGACCGCTGGAACGCCGACCGGCTGCTGCGGATGGCCCAGCCGATGGCTCCGTGGTGGTCGGTGGCGGCCCGGTCCGTGAAACGCGCCTCCCGGTCCCGGCTCGTCCGACGCTGAGCAGCGGGCCGGCCACCCCGAGGGCGAGTCCCCGAGCAGGGACGTCCGGCACGCGAGGGCGCATCCGGCGCCGAGTGGGGACATCCGGCACCGGCGAGGTCCGCTCCGACTACCAGCCCCGGGCCCGCCACCCCGGGATCGACGGACGCTCGGCGCCGAGGGTCGAGTCCTTGCCGTGGCCGGGGTAGAACCAGGTGTCGTCCGGCAGGACACCGAACACCTTGGTCTCGAGGTCGTCCATGATCTGCGCGAACTCGTTCGGATTGGTCGTCCTTCCGGGACCTCCCGGGAACAGCGAGTCCCCGGTGAACAGGTGTGTCCCGTCGACGTCGTCCCGATAGAGCAGCGCGACGGAACCCGGAGTGTGCCCGACGATGTGGATCACCTCGAGTTCGCGGTCGCCGACCCGGACCCGGTCACCGTCGGCGAGCGGCTCGGAGGGGATCGGCAGCCCGTCCGCGTCGGCCGCGTGCACCAGGGATCGGGCCCCGGTGCTGGCCAGAACCTCCTCCAGGGCGACCCAGTGGTCCATGTGTGCGTGCGTGGTGACCACGGCGGCCAGCCCGCCCTCGCCGATCAGTTCCAGCAGCCGGGGCGCTTCGTTGGCCGCGTCGATCAGCACCTGCTCGCCGGTGGAGGCACAGCGCAGCAGGTACGCGTTGTTGTCCATCGGGCCGACCGAGAGCTTGCTGACGGTGAGGCCGGTCAACTGGCGTACGTCGGGCGGGCCGTCGGCGACGACGTCTCCGGTGTAGCTCATGGTCGGGTGCCTCCGAGTGGATCAGCGGATCAGCGGGTCAGAGTGGATCAGCGGGTCAGAGTCGAGCTGGATCGAGGGCGGGTCGGCTGGATCGAGGCGGTCGGCGGATCAGATCCAGGGCGGGGGTGCCGGCAGCGGCCCGGCGGGCGTGACGACCAGGCCGGCACCGGTGCTCCGGCCGGTCAGCCACCCCGCCAGTTCGTGCGCCGGGCCGGCGACGGTACGCAGCTCCGGGCCGCTCTCGGCGGCGGGGATGCCGACCGGCCGGCCCCGGCCGCTGCCAATGGTCAGCGGCTGCCCGGTCTCCGCGGGCACCAGCACCAGGGCGAGTGGATCGTCCCGCTGGGCCAGGTCGTGCACCACCTCGTGCAGCAGCCGCTGACCGAACGCCTCCGGCCAGTCGGCTGTCCGGTAGCCGGCGGCGAGGTCGACGTGGTGCACCTCCACCTCGCGCAGCCGTCCCCAGGCCAGGGTGGCGGCGGGCCGGAGCCCTCGGGCGGACCGGACCTGGGCGGCCCAGGCCTCCGCCGGGAGCGCCCGGGCGGCCTCGGCGAACCGCTCCGCGCTGGCCCGCAGGTCGGCGAGCTGGGCGGCGGTCGGCCGGGCCGAGCCGGCCGCGATGTCCGCGTTCCGGACCGCCGGGGTCGGATACTGCGGGATGTCCTCGCCGGTACGCGCCGAGGTCAGCAGGTTGACGTAGCTGTCGGCGTTCCGGGCCAGGTGGCTGAGCACGTGCCCCCGGGTCCAGCCGGGGAGCAGGGACGGCTCGCCGATCGCGGCGTCGTCGAGCCCGTCGACGGTCCGCAACAGCCGATCCGTCGCCCGGTCCACCTCGGGCAGCAGCGCGAGTGGGTCGAGTGTCACGACTCACGACCATAGCGCCCGACGACCGGTCCGGCCCGCACGCCTCGGGCGGGAGTGGCGGGAGTGGCGGGCCGGAATTGGCTTTCGGTCCGGTCGTATCAGCACCTACCGTCGAGGAGGAGTACCCGCAGGGCGTGAGGGGGTGGGATGCATGCCGGTCGCAGTGCGCGGGGCAACCGTTTCCACTTCTGAATTCGACCGTTGAATTCCACTCCTGACGACAAGGGTAGACATGACCATCGATCTCGTGTCCCTCGGTTGGGACGCGTCCACGGCCGCGGCGTATCCCGAGCGCGGCGACGAACTACGTCCCGGGCGGGTGGCCCGGGCGGACCGGGGAATCTGCACGGTCCTCGGCGCCGGGGGACCGGTCCGGGCCAGTCTCGGCGGCGGGGTGCTGGTGGCGGCCGCCCGGGACGCGGTCAACCTGCCGTGCGCCGGGGACTGGGTGCTGCTCCGGGACTGGCCGGACCGGCGACTGACCGTGGAGGCGGTGCTGCCCCGGCGCACCGCGATCGTGCGGCGGACCGCCGACAAGGACTCGACCGGCCAGGTGCTGGCGGCCAACGCGGACGCGGCGGCGGTGATCGAGCCGCTGCATCCGTCACCGGACGTGGCCCGGATCGAGCGGCTGCTCGCGCTGGCCTGGGAGTCCGGCGCCACCCCGCTGCTGGTACTCACCAAGTGTGACCTGGTCGCCGATCCGGCGGCGGTGGCCGAGCAGCTCGGCCAGGTGGCGCCGGGCGTCGAGGTGCTGGCGGTCAGCGCCCAGCACGGCACCGGGCTGGCCGGGCTGCGCCGGTGGGTCGCCGCCGGCCGGACCCTGGCGTTGCTCGGGCCGTCCGGCGCCGGCAAGTCGACGCTGGTGAACGCGCTGGCCGGGGCGACGGTGATGACCACCCAGGGGGTACGCGGGGTGGACGGCAAGGGCCGGCACACCACCACGCACCGGCAACTGATCCCGATTCCGGGCGGGGGTGCGGTGCTGGACACCCCGGGCGTGCGGGCGGTGGGCCTGCTCGACGCGGCGGTCGGGCTGGACCGGGCCTTCGCCGACGTGGCCGCGCTCGTCGCGGAGTGCCGCTTCGCCGACTGCGGGCACCGGGGCGAGCCGGACTGCGCGATCCGGGGCGCGCTGGAGACCGGCGAGCTGAGCCCGCGGCGCTGGGCGAGCTGGCTGAAGCTCCAGCGCGAGGTGGCGTTCGAGACACGCCGCCGGGACGCGCGCCTGGCGGCCGAGGAGCGGTACCGAGGGAAGCGGGTTCGCAAGGAGCAGCGGAGTCGGGGCGGCCCGGGACGGTGAGTGTCCGGGGATCGTGACGTTGAACTGCGGGAATCTGTCGGTGCGGAAAACTGTCGTACCCCGGGGCTAGAGTTGCCGAGGCGCTCTTCTGCGTCAACGAAACCGGCGCTTCGCGCGCCAGCGAATCGGACAGAACATATCTTTTCTTCCCGGGAGTGCGCGGACAGTGGCCGACCGACTGATCATCCGTGGCGCGCGTGAACACAACCTGCGCGACGTCAACCTCGACCTGCCACGCGACGCCATGATCGTCTTCACCGGGCTCTCGGGTTCCGGCAAGTCCAGCCTGGCCTTCGACACGATCTTCGCCGAGGGGCAGCGCCGGTACGTCGAGTCGCTGTCGTCGTACGCCCGACAGTTCCTGGGCCAGATGGACAAGCCGGACGTCGACTTCATCGAAGGGCTCAGCCCGGCCGTCTCGATCGACCAGAAGTCCACCTCGCGCAACCCGCGCTCCACCGTCGGCACCATCACCGAGGTCTACGACTACCTCCGGTTGCTCTTCGCCCGGGTCGGCGAGCCGCACTGCCCGATCTGCGGTCAGAGGATCTCCCGGCAGAGCCCGCAGCAGATCGTCGACCGCGTGCTGGCGATGGAGGAGGGCACCCGGTTCATGGTGCTGGCCCCGGTGGTGCGCGGCCGCAAGGGCGAATACGTCGACCTCTTCGCCGAGCTCCAGGCCAAGGGGTACGCCCGGGCCCGGGTCGACGGGGTGGTCCATCCGCTCACCGAGCCGCCCAAGCTGAAGAAGCAGGAGAAGCACACCATCGAGGTGGTGGTGGACCGGCTCACCGTCAAGGCGAGCGCCAAGCAGCGGCTCACCGACTCGGTCGAGTCCGCGCTCGGCCTCTCCGGCGGGCTGGTGCTGCTCGACTTCGTCGACCTGCCCGAGGACGACCCGCAGCGGGAGCGCCGCTACTCCGAGCACCTGGCCTGCCCCAACGACCACCCACTGGCGATCGAGGACCTCGAACCCCGGGTCTTCTCCTTCAACGCCCCGTACGGCGCCTGCCCGGAGTGCACGGGGCTGGGCACCAAGAAGGAGGTCGACTCCGAACTCGTCGTGCCGGACGTGGAGCGGACACTGCGCGAGGGCGCGATCCAGCCGTGGTCCGGCGGGCAGACCCAGGAATACTTCCTCCGCCTCTTGCAGGCGCTGGCCGAGGCCGAGCACTTCGACCTCGACACCCC
Source organism: Plantactinospora sp. B6F1 (assembly GCF_040120695.1). Lineage (NCBI taxonomy): Bacteria > Bacillati > Actinomycetota > Actinomycetes > Micromonosporales > Micromonosporaceae > Plantactinospora > Plantactinospora sp. B6F1. Next base: position 124,938 of record NZ_JBEEAC010000020.1, read on the forward strand.
GTGGCGGGCGCTTCCGTCCCGGGCGCAGAAGACCATCCTGCACGGCTCCGGCGACCAGGTGCACGTGCGCTACCGCAACAAGTACGGCCGTGAGCGCTCCTACTACACCGGCTTCGAGGGCGTGGTGCAGTGGATCGAGCGGCGGCACAACGACACCGAGTCGGACTGGTCCCGGGACAAGTACGAGGGATACATGCGGGACGTGCCCTGCCCGGTCTGCCGGGGCAGCCGGCTCAAGCCGGAGGTGCTGGCGGTCACCCTGGGCGGGCGGAACATCGCCGAGGTCTGCGCGCTCTCGGTCGGCGAGTGCGCGGAGCTGCTCGGCGGGATGACCCTGACCGACCGGCAGAAGATGATCGCCGAGCGGGTGCTCAAGGAGATCAACGCCCGGCTGCGCTTCCTGGTCGACGTCGGCCTCGACTACCTGTCGCTGGACCGGCCGGCCGGCACGCTCTCCGGCGGCGAGGCGCAGCGGATCCGGCTGGCCACCCAGATCGGCTCCGGGCTGGTCGGAGTGCTCTACGTGCTGGACGAGCCGTCGATCGGGTTGCACCAGCGGGACAACCACCGGCTGATCGAGACCCTGGTCCGGCTCAAGGGACTCGGCAACACGCTGATCGTGGTGGAGCACGACGAGGACACCATCCGGACGGCGGACTGGATCGTCGACATCGGGCCCGGGGCCGGCGAGCACGGCGGCAGGATCGTGCACAGCGGTTCCGTGCCGGACCTGCTGACCAACTCCGAGTCGGTGACCGGGGCGTACCTCTCCGGGCGCCGATCGATCCCGACCCCGAAGGGGCGCCGGCCACAGACGCCGGGCCGGGAGCTGGTGGTGCAGGGTGCGCGCGAGCACAACCTGCGGAACCTCACCGTGTCGTTCCCGCTCGGCCAGTTCATCGCGGTCACCGGCGTCAGCGGTTCGGGCAAGTCGACCCTGGTCAACGACATCCTCTACACGGTGCTGGCGAACCAGATCAACGGGGCGCGGCTGGTGCCCGGCCGGCACACCCGGATCACCGGGCTGGAGAACGTCGACAAGGTGGTCGGGGTCGACCAGTCGCCGATCGGGCGTACCCCGAGGTCCAATCCGGCGACGTACACCGGGGTCTGGGACCACGTCCGCAAGCTCTTCGCCGAGACCACCGAGGCGAAGGTCCGGGGGTACGGGCCGGGCCGGTTCTCGTTCAACGTCAAGGGTGGCCGGTGCGAGGCGTGCAGCGGCGACGGCACTATCAAGATCGAGATGAACTTCCTGCCGGACGTCTACGTGCCGTGCGAGGTCTGCAAGGGCGCCCGCTACAACCGGGAGACCCTGGAGGTGCACTACAAGGGGCGGACGGTCTCCGACATCCTGGAGATGCCGATCGAGGAGGCGGCCGAGTTCTTCTCGGCGATCCCGGCCATCCACCGGCACCTGAAGACCCTGGTCGACGTCGGCCTCGGCTACGTCCGGCTCGGCCAGCCGGCGCCCACCCTCTCCGGCGGCGAGGCGCAGCGGGTCAAGCTCGCCTCCGAGTTGCAGAAGCGCTCGACCGGCCGGACGGTGTACGTGCTCGACGAGCCGACCACCGGGCTGCACTTCGAGGACATCCGCAAGCTGCTCGGGGTGCTGGACAGCCTGGTCGACAAGGGCAACACCGTGATCGTCATCGAGCACAACCTCGACGTGATCAAGACCGCCGACTGGCTGGTCGACATGGGTCCGGAGGGCGGGCACCGGGGCGGCATGGTGCTGGCCGCCGGTACGCCGGAGGAGTTGGCGGAGGTGCCGGAGAGTCACACCGGGCAGTTCCTCCGGCCGGTACTCGGGCTGACCGGCCCGGCCCGGGGGGCGAGCGCGGCCACCACCCGGGCGGCCCGGGCCAACGGCACCGCGAAGGCCAACGGCACCGCGAAGGCCAACAGCACCGCGACCAGGGCGAACGGCGCTACGGCCAAGGCCGGTGACGGTGCCGTGAAGTCCGGTAACGGCCGGGCCGGCGACGGTACGGTGAAGGACGGCGCCGCCCGGGTGGGCACGACCGCGAAGGCCGCAACCGCGAAGACCGGCACGGCGAAGAGCCGACGTACCGGCAAGTCCTGACAGCGGTCCGGTTGAACCAGTTGGTGGATATATCCGTGTCTTCGGGCGTGGCCGCGGACGACCAGGAGCGCGGCGCCGAAGAGGAAGGCTAGGTATGAGTGACGAACTGACCGGGCCGGGCACGCAGACCCGACGGGCGCTGTTGGCGGGTGCGGGTGCGGTGGGAGTGTCCGTGGTGTTGGCCGCCTGCGGCACCGGTGACGACGACGCGCTCGACGGCACCGGAAACAGCCCGTCGGCCGGCGGTGCTCCGTCCCCCACCGGTTCGCCGAGCGCTCCGGCCAAGGGTGGCAGCGCCGCCGCGCTGGCCAAGAAAAGCGAGATTCCGGTTGGCGGCGGCAAGATCCTCGCCGACCAGCAGGTCGTGGTCACCCAGCCGACCGAGGGCGAGTTCAAGGCTTTCAGTTCGATCTGCACCCACCAGCAGTGCCCGGTGACCGGCGTCGACGGGGGCACGATCAACTGTAGTTGCCACTTCAGCAAGTTCTCCGTGGCGGACGGCTCGGTGAAGGGTGGCCCGGCGACGAAGCCGCTGGCCGAGAAGAAGATCAACGTCGACGGCGACGACATCGTCCTGGCCTGAACCCGGGGCGCCTGGCACGGCCGACCATCCGTCGCCGTGCCAGGCGGTGTCCCAGGCGGGGTCTAGGCTTGTCGGCGTGCCCGACCCCGCTACCTATCGCCCGGCACCGGGCACGATTCCCGACCTGCCCGGGGTTTACCGGTTCCGCGATCCCACCGGCCGGGTGATCTACGTCGGCAAGGCCAAGAGCTTGCGCAGCCGGCTCAATTCCTACTTCGGCGACCTGTGGAACCTGCACCAGCGCACCCAGCAGATGGTCACCAGCGCCGGCAGCGTGGACTGGGTCACCGTCGGCACGGAGGTCGAGGCGCTCCAGCTCGAATACAACTGGATCAAGCAGTACGACCCCCGGTTCAACGTGCGCTACCGGGACGACAAGTCGTACCCCTATCTCGCGGTCACTCTCGACGAGGAGTTCCCCCGGCTCCAGGTGATGCGGGGCGCCAAGCGCAGGGGGGTGCGCTACTTCGGGCCGTACTCGCACGCCTGGGCGATCCGCGAGACGCTGGACCTGCTGCTCCGGGTCTTCCCGGCCCGGACCTGCTCGGCCGGGGTGTTCCGGCGGCAGGCCCAGATCGGCCGGCCGTGCCTGCTCGGCGACATCGACAAGTGCTCCGCGCCCTGCGTCGGGCGGACCTCGGCCGAGGAGCACCGCCGGATCGTCGACGAGTTCTGCGACTTCATGGGCGGCCGTACCGACCAGATGGTCCGCCGGCTCGAACGTGAGATGGGCGAGGCCAGCGAGGCGCTGGAGTTCGAACGGGCCGCCCGGCTGCGTGACGACATCGTGGCGCTGCGCCGGGCGATGGAGAAGCAGACCGTGGTCTTCGGCGACGGTACCGACGCCGACGTGGTGGCGTTCGCCGAGGATCCGCTGGAGGCGGCGGTCCAGGTCTTCCACGTCCGGGACGGGCGGGTACGCGGCCAGCGCGGCTGGGTGGTGGAGAAGGTTGAGGACCTGAGCACCGGAGACCTGGTGCACCACTTCTGCTCCCAGGTCTACGGCGAGGCCGAGGGGGAGGGCGACGTGCCCCGCGAGCTGCTGGTGCCCGCGCTGCCGGCCGACGTCGACGCGCTGGCCGAGTGGCTGTCGGCGCGGCGGGGCGGAAAGGTCGCCCTGCGGGTGCCGCAGCGCGGCGACAAGAAGGCGCTGCTGGAGACGGTGGCGCGGAACGCGGCCGAGGCGCTGACCCGGCACAAGCTGCGCCGGGCCGGTGACCTGACCACCCGCAGCGAGGCGCTGGACGAGATCACCGAGGCGCTCGGGCTGCGTACCGCACCACTGCGCATCGAGTGCTACGACGTGTCGCAGATCCAGGGCACCGACGTGGTGGCCAGCATGGTCGTCTTCGAGGACGGACTGGCCCGCAAGAGCGAGTACCGGCGGTTCGTGGTGCGCGGGGCCACCGACGATCTTTCGGCGCTCTCCGAGGTGCTGCGTCGCCGGTTCGCCCGCTATCTCCAGGTGCGGGGTGAGATCGGGGAGATCGGTGACGAGATGGCCTCCGACCCGGACCGGCCGGGCATCGACCCGACCACCGGACGTCCGCGCAAGTTCGCGTACCCACCGCAGTTGGTGGTGGTGGACGGCGGGCAGCCCCAGGTCGCCGCCGCCGCGGAGGTCCTCGCCGAACTGGGCATCGACGACATCGCACTCTGCGGGCTGGCCAAACGGCTGGAGGAGGTCTGGCTGCCCGGCGACGAGTTCCCGGTGATCCTGCCGCGCACCTCGGAGGGGCTCTACCTGCTGCAACGCGTCCGGGACGAGGCGCACCGATTCGCCATCACGTTCCACCGGCAACGCCGCTCCAAGCGGATGACCATCTCCGGCCTCGACCAGATCGCCGGCCTCGGCGAGGTACGCCGCAAGGCACTGCTGCGGCACTTCGGGTCGGTGAAGCGGCTGTCGGCGGCCACGGTGGACGAGATCGCCGAGGTGCCCGGGGTGGGCCGGCGTACCGCCGAGGCGATCGTCGCGGCGCTGCACCCGGCGGAACCGCCGGAAATCGCCGACAAGCGGGTATAGCCAGCCGTCCCGTGGTCGCACCACCTGGCCGAGGTACAGGCGGTCAGCGGGTGCACTCCAGCAGCACCCACGCGCTGTACCCGCCGGGCCAGATGTAGCTGTCGATCACTTCGCAATCGGTGAAGCCGGCGTCCCGGGCCCTGCCCAGGGCCTGGCCGTAGGCCCACTCATAGGCAAACCCGAAGCTGCTGGAGCCCTCACCACGGAACTGCCTGGTCTCGTCGGCGTGCGCCGCCCCGCCGGTGCCGAGCACGGCGAAAGATGCGGTCAGTAGTGCGGAGATCACTATTCGGACAAACATTCGATCAGGATAAGTGGATGTCGATGTGATCGCATGCGGAAGTGTCGATGCTGGTTCTGTCGTCTGCCTGCGGCCGTCTGGGTGGTTGTGAGCGCGATGTCCGGATCCGATCCATGATCCACTTCGGCCGCGGGTGGTCGGTGGAATGTCGGCAGGCCGGCAGTCGTTACACCACCCGTGCGACCGAGTACCACCAGCCGTGACCTGCACTGGTGGTCAGGCGCCGGGGAATGATCCGGGGCGCCCGGTCGTTACATACTGTGTTCGCCCGAGTACCGGCACCCCCCGGGCAGGTGTTCGGGCGTTCCTCGCTTGTCCCTGGAGACCTGTGGCGTCTCGGGACAGGTTTCTCCAATGACACCCCATCCCCCCGGTGGGGTGTTCATCCC